>JAYUVA010000954.1:0-3201 GCA_043754375.1 Candidatus Kuenenia sp.
GCCTGACGTTGCCGCGGCACATCAACAAAAGTTGCCCGTTCCAGAATGAAGTCCACGGCTTTGCGTTCACGCAGTTGAGCCTGAAGATTTTCAATCATCCCTGACTTCGCCAGGCGGGCTCGTATGCGTCGCATCGGCTCACCGCTCTGAAACGACATCGTCCGCATTTCGCGTTCGATATCCGCTTCCATGCATTCGATCTTTTCAACGGTCGCAATTTTGTCCAGGACAAAGTGTTCTTTGAGCGCCTGAGTGGTGGTTGCGAGGGCATCCTGGCGAATCTTGTTTTCGCGAGCCATGATCTGCTCACGAGTGAAACCAGCCTGCGACATTTCCAGCATCTCGCGTCTCAGTGCGTTTTCAGTTTGCTGACGAACAAGTGTTTCCGGAAGTTCCCAGTCAGCCGACGCCATGATCTTGTCGAGCACCTGGCGGCGAGTTTCCTGCCGTTGTTGATATTCAAACTGGCGAGTCATCGAACTGCGAAGCAAAGTCTCAAGCTCGACTTCGTTCTCAGCATTCAGCCGTTCGCAGAACTCTTTATCGATCACTGGTCTGCGGGACTGCTGAACTTCCGAAACTGCAAATGTCGCAACAACCGTCTCGCCACGCATTTCCACGATTGGAGACTGCAGCGAAATCTGAATGTTCGCCGTGCGCGTCTCACTGGCCTTCGCACCAACCATGAGCGTATCAAAGCCGTCGAGAACGGCGTCCGGGAAGTCAAGTTGAGACATCACTCGCAGGCTCTGCTCGTTGATTTCGCGGATCGTCCTGCCGTCATGCACGAAGGTCAGGTCACAGATGACATAGTCACCCGCCGCCGCAGGTTCATCAACTGTGACTCGTTCGGCATAGGAATCCAGAAACTGCTCTTTGTATTCTTCCATCTCTTCTGCCGTCGGTTCGGCGATGGAGCGATTGATTGCAATTCCCGTATAATCCGGCAGATCGAATTCCGGTCGTACTTCAACTTCAAATTCGTAGTGAAAGTCGCCCGAATCCGGAATGTCCAGACTTTCAACGTCAATGCGAGGCTCGTTGATCGGTTCGATTTTACTGTCGTCGGAAAGCTGTTCAAGACTGGCCATCAACACTTTTTGCTTGATGTCCGCAGTGATTTCTTTCTTGAATCGCTTTTCCAACAACGCAACCGGCACTTTGCCGACGCGAAAGCCTGGCACCTCGGCTTTTTTGGACAATTCCCCCAGTGCCTCGTCGCGGATGGTGCGAATGTCGGCTTCTGGCACAGTTACAGAAATGTGCTTGCGGCACGCACCGATTTCCTTAATCTCAACTTTCAATGCCATGCGAGAATCGGTCTCTTCGCTGTCCGCTACGGCTTGCCCTGCTACTTCAGAACTCATTCTGCAACCTCATTCAAGATCATTCAAACTGTCGCACCTGCACCGAATTTGCGCAAATCACCTTTGGCTTGCTTCAGAGAAGGCCCACCGTTGACTTCAGAAGCCAACGAAAAAAAGCGGGTGAAGGGACTCGAACCCTCGACAACGACGTTGGCAACGTCGTGCTCTACCAACTGAGCTACACCCGCGATGCAAATGTTCCCGCCGGGAACACGGTCAGATTGTAACGAATCTGTCGTCTATTTAAGCCGCTCACCAAAACCGTTCGCTCAAAAATAGCGGTTTCGAGAAGCCTCACGACAAGCGAACGACGGCCCGGCATCGGCAAACAGACAGCCGTTCAGCATTCTGGTTGGCCTCACAGACCGCCTCCGGCGGCGGATTATGTATGTTTTCCGCTGCCCGTCAACAGATCAATCACCAAATCCCGCCGAAATCCTCTCGGGCGGTCATTCATGCCGACCGCTCTCCGTTGAAGCCCCCACATCATGATGCACACAGCGGTAGTTGCTTCCGGTTGATATTGGGACTCATCGCACTAGTGTTTCTGTTCACTGATCCATTGGAACAATTCTGGCGTGGCGTAGGTCGCGGACCAGCAGTTGTGTCCGATATGTTCAAGCGACGTGAACCGAATTTTTGTGCCCCCGACTTTCCTGATGGCATCAACCATATCCACAGAACGCTGAAATGGGACGGCGCTGTCCTGATCACCATGAAAGACCCAGATTGGTAAGGCCTTCAGTTTTTCGGCGTCACCAGGATCACCGCCACCACAGACTGGCACCACCGATGCAAACCGTCCGGGGTGATCCGCCGCCAGTCGCCATGAACCGTAACCACCCATGCTCAATCCGGTCAGACACACACTGTCTTCGTCGATACTGTGCGACTTAACGACATGATCCAGCAATTCTATGAGTCGCTGCTGCTGTGTCGGCTTAGCCCAGGAATCATCCCCCGGGCATTGCGGTGAAACCAGGACATAAGGCAAGTCATCGCCGCACGCAGCAAACTGTGGCGGTCCCCACTTTGCTACCAGGTTCAGTGGTCCGTAGCTTTCGCCGCGCCCATGCAGGAACAGGATCAAATTCGATTTCTTTGCCGGATCGTAATCTGTCGGCAAGTAAAGCAAATAGGAGACAGTGCCCCCGTCACTCGTTGCAAAACTTTGCTCCACCTGCTTGCCCGGACCTGGCTCTGACGCTTGAGCAAAACAGGAATCACTCAATGCCAAGGCCATCAAACCGATAAACGTCATATAAAAACTGGCTGGCTTCATTGTCTGTCTCGTGGGAAGAAATTGACGGATTTGACTTGAGGCAGGAGTTTCCCCGGAATTCATTGGCGAGTCAATCGTGTGTCGTACATTCGCAGGTATTCAGATCCTGCACTGCGTAATAAACTTCCATGCAACAACGTGCTGCTGAATACTGATCATTCATTTTGCTCGGAGATTTGCCCCAGGACTTCAATGATGCGTTCGGAGGGAACAACGAGGGAATGACTTGTGAAGTCGTTGCTGAGGAATCTCGTGCCGAGCAATACAATGCCGGCGAGTTGGCCGTTCTTAAAGAGCGGCGTACCTTCCGGCAGACGTTGATCAATTTCTACGAGACCTGAAAACTCGTGTCGGAACTTTTGCGACTCCAGTGCAAACGTCGTCGCCTGGTCCAGTGCTGTGATGCGTGCAGCATTCAGTGTCACTCCAGGTTCTTTCTGCCCTGTCAGAAGTATGGCCGACAGCGAATCACCGATGGCCAGAGCAACTGGTTTCCCAATCTGGAACTTTGTCAGACCGGGTTTGGCTCGATGGAAAAAGAGGTCTGGTGTC
>JAYUVA010000955.1:0-3670 GCA_043754375.1 Candidatus Kuenenia sp.
TCGGACGGCATCCAGGCGGCCATCAAGGAATTGTTGAAGTAGTTCTGGTTACGGAAGTGCGATCATGCTGTCGAATGGATTTCTCGGCTACCCGACAACCTTCATGCTGGACTTTGTCGTGTGCGCCTTGGCATTGATTTTGCCGGTGCTGCTGTGGAGCCTGTGGCTGGTAAAGTTTCGCCGACGTTATGTCGCACACAAACGCCTGCAGATCGCATTGGGAATCGTTCTGCTGCTCGCGGTCACGGCGTTTGAAGTGGACGTGCAGATGATGCATGGAGGCTGGGAGAATATCGTCGCGCAACAGCTACTGAGCCCCGCCGCACTGACGGCAAAAATTAACATGGTCAGGCCATGGCTTTTGGTGCATCTGGTGTTTGCAGTCACCACGCCGCTGTTGTGGATTGTGACGATCACGCTGGCTCTGCGTCGTTTCCAGAATCCTCCAGTACCGGGAACGCACAGTCGTTTACACAAGGCGCTTGGGTGGGCATCGACAATTGACATTACGCTGACGTCTGTGACAGGACTGCTGTTCTATTATGTTGCGTTTGTGAAATCGTAGCTTGACTCTCCAGAGTCGAGCCCCGTCCGTAGCGAAAAACTCGGCTCTGGAGAGCCAGGCTACTGAAATCGCAACTTCAAAACCTGCGGCGTCGGGTTAAACTTATTTCCGGGTAGCCACGCGAAGCCTATTGACTATGTATTTTCTTTGACGGTCATTCATGCGCCAGACCTGCTGGAAATTCTGGACGATCCTGCTGCTGGCGTTGCTGCTGCGTGTTATCGCGGCGATTGCGATTGATCAGCATGTGACCGAAGCCGGTCGCACGTTTCTGATCGAAGGCGACGCCAACGGTTACTGGGAACTGGGACAACATATCGCGGCCGGCGAAGACTATGCCATTTTTCAACCGCCACGTCGTGTGCTGCGAACTCCCGGATTTCCACTGTTGCTGGCGGCGAGTATCAAAGTCTTCGGCAAAAGTGTCTTTGCGGCAAGTCTCGTGATGGCAGTCGTTGGAACCGGTTGCTGCTGGCTCACATGGCTGCTCGCACGAAAATTGTTTGATGAATCCACGGCTTTGTGGGCGATGCTGCTGGTGGCTGTGTCGCCGCTGCAGATTGGAAGCAACGTTCAAATCCTGTCAGAGGCATGGTTCAGCTTCGGACTGCTGGTCTGTCTGCTCGCGCTGGCCAGACTTCTGCAACAGTCACCTGCGGCATCCTGCGGCAGGATCGCATTCGCCAACGGTATTCTGACGGGGCTCACCGTACTTATCCGACCCGGTTGGCTGCTCTGGGCTGGGCTCAGTTCGTCACTCGTCATCCTGTTCGGGCAAATGACCTTCGCGAAGAGAATTCTGTGCGCCACTCTGATCTGCGGAGGTTGTTTTGTCGCTCTGCTGCCTTGGGCATGGAGAAACCACGAAGTGACTGGCCACTGGGTGTTTACTTCACTCTGGTCCGGCCCAAGTCTGTACGACGGACTGCATGACGGGGCGACAGGAGCCAGTGACATGGTCTTCGTGGACAACGAAACCGTTTTTTCAACGATGTCTGAATTCGATGCAAACACCCACTATAAGCAGCGTGCAATCGACTTTGCGGTTTCACATCCGCGTCGCACTGTCGAACTGGCATTTCTGAAAGCAGGCCGCTACCTGAGCCCCTCCCTCAACGCCGCAGGCTTCTCAGGCGGTGTATTCTCTGTATTTTGCGTCGTCTGGTATTTTGCTCTGACGGTGCTGATACTAGCTGGCGGACTGGATTTACATCACAAGTTGGCTTGCGTCGGGTTGCTCGCGGGGCCCTTCCTGCAGTTTCTGCTGGTTCATATGGTCTTTGTGGGGTCAATTCGATATCGTTTGCCGGTTGAGTTTCCGTTGTCGATATTGGCTGCGCATGGACTTGTGGCGCTCCGGCACCGATGGAACGAACGGGCACGACGTGACGGCGAATTGCGGTCCGGCGTGACCTGATTATGTCCAGTCCGCAAACATGGATGTTGCGATTGGCGAGGGAACATGAAGGTCTGGCCCGTTCTTAAATGGATGTTCTTCATAGCGCTGGCGATCACGATTGCTGTGAGCGTCGGAGGCGTGTGGCTGTGGAAGAACAGCGACAGGCTCATTCGTGAGCAGGCATTTCGAACATTTGACAAGGCGGCGCCGGACCTTGAGTTGCAGATCGACTCCATTCAGTTGAGCAGCACATCGTCGCTGCGACTGACGGGGATTGAGATTCGCGATCGCGCAGCCAATCAACCGATTCTGCGAGCCAAAGAGGCGTTGGCCACGGTCGATGAAACTGAGTTGATGGAGCGCCAGAACGTCATCATTCGCTCCATAAAGATCTCCGGCGTGGAAATCCTGCTTAAGAGATCGGAAGACGGTCGCTGGAACTGGCAGGATTATGCATTTCATCCGATCAGCGACAATCCTCTGATTCCTCCCAGCGTGATTCTCGACAACGTGCGTGTTCAGATTCAGCTGGAGCATGGTGCTGGAATTCCACCTGCAAGTCTGATTGTGACGTCGCCCTTATTTCAAGCTGTACCGAAGTCTGCGGAGGCGTACGATTTTTCAGGAAGTCTGGCGTTACCGGGAGCCGAGAATCTCGCTCTCAACGGGACCTGCAATCTGACGACAAAAGAATGGAATCTGCGAGGGCAGGTCGCCGGAGTCGAGGCAGATCAGTCTTTGATGGATCTGGCAAAATCGACCGCACCGCAGCTTGCCTCGCATCTCCAGCAGCTCGACGCAAAAATTGCCAGCGTGTTGCCTTCACCGGTTGAATCACGCACTGCGGATGCCAGCTCCCAAACCAATGCCATTGTCGTTGGTGGCAGCAGCGTGTCCCCTCGATTTTTTGGAATTCTGGACGTAGATTTTCTGGTTGAGAAGCGGTCGGAACGAGCGGTTCCCGATTTGCGACTGAAAGTTGAAGTGCGTGACGGTCAGTTGAATTCCCCTGTGGTGCCGGTTCGGCTTTCCGATGTGCGTGCCACATTCTTCTGGGACAACAGCAACGTCACTTTTCAGCTGCTGAATGCCCGTGACGGCGACGCCATGGTGACGGGCCGGTTTGCGATGGAGCTTCGGGAGAACGCGCCAGCACCGACCGCTTCCGTGCATCTCGAAAAATTCCCGATCACAAAAGATCTGCAGCCACTACTTCCGGAGAAATCCCGGAAACTATTCGATCATTTCCAGCCGACCGGGACTGTTTCCGGGGACATCACTGTGCAGCAACTGCCGTCCGGAAAATGGCTGCCGACGGCCATGGATGGGATCGCAGAAAATGCGTCGCTGTTGTTTCATAAGTTTCGATATCCAGTCACTGGTGTCAATGCCACGCTGCATCAACGGCCGTTGGAGTCCGGTGCGGCCACAATGGACTCAGTCGTTCTGGACATCGTGGCTGACGGAATGCTCGGAAGTCGTCCGGTACAAGCGCAGGGCTTCATCCGAAACCCAGGCCCTGATCTGGAACTGGAATTCCACATTGATGTGCAGGATTTGGCGCTGGACGGCCAGTTCCGTGACGCGCTCGACGAACCTGGTCGCAAAGTTGTCGATAGTCTGAATGTCGGTGGACTCGTATCGGCCAAAGTAGACTGTCGTCGTGAGTCGGGCAGAGATCAGCCGACCGACATCCAGCTCTTCAC
>JAYUVA010000956.1:0-7110 GCA_043754375.1 Candidatus Kuenenia sp.
TTCCAAAACACTGGAGTGTTGAAAAATCAACTAAAAAAACACGGCAAATAATTTTCCTGCCGTCTCGGATTTCGACGCTTCTGGGGAAGTCGGGCTAAAGAGGCACTCATGAAGACCGCAACATCCTCCAGAGACACCGACCACGCATCTTCCTCTTCAGATACTTCGCCTGACGAGGCACGCTTCAAACGTGCAAATCGGCGTCAGGTCGAAATGATCAGGTTATCTCTGAACCAGCGTCTGGACCCGGATCACCCCGTGCGAGCCGTCTGGGACTCTGTCGAGCAGCTTGATCTGACCGAGCTGTATGGAAAAATCAAAGCTGTTAAAGGCAAGGCAGGTGCCGCCGCCATTGATCCCCGAATTCTGTTTGCGTTATGGATGTACGCCACCATCGTCGGAATTGAGATGATAGAAGTCACTCTGGAGTTCTGTGTCACGGTGATCGATTGGCCGAGCTGCCAATGACATTTCGCGAGACGAATTGAGCTTGTTCGATAATCGCGTGGAGTCCTCGCGGTTCATAGGTGCGGCGCAAGATTCCACACCTTTGCTGACTCATCGCTGCTGGCAGATGCCAGTCTTTTTCCGTCAGGACTGAACGCTACGCCATTGACGCGACCGGTGTGCCCTTTCAGCGATGACAGTTCCTGACCGTCGGTGGCATCCCAGATCCTGATCGTTTCGTCCCAACTGGCCGACACCAGTTGCTTGCCGTCTGGGCTAAACGCCAGGCTGGTGACGTGGTCGGCGTGACCGATAAGCGTGAGCATCTCTTGTCCATTTGTGGAATCCCACAACTTCACTGTCCCATCGTTGCTTGCTGACGCCAGTTGCGTTCCGTCGGGACTGAATGTCACACTCGAAACCGTACCGAGGTGTCCTTTTAAAGTGAGCGTCTTATGACCTCTCTTGACGTCCCAAATGTGAACGAGGTCATCGCTTGCCGACGCCAGTCGTTTCCCATCCGGGCTGAACACGACGCAATTTACTCCGCCGGCGTGTCCATTCAATTTGAGCATTTCCTGACCACTCACCGCATCCCACACCTTCACTGTTTTGTCCCTGCTTGCCGAAGCGAGTTGTTTTCCATCTGGGCTGAACGCCACGCTGCTGACCGGGCCGCTGTGCCCTTTCCACGTAAGGATCTTTGAGCCGTAACCGATAGCCCAAATCGTTATAGTCTGATCATCGCTGCCAGATGCTCCCCGCTTTCCGTCCGGGCTAAACGTCACACTCGTGACAATGCCTGTGTGAATCTGCAACATTTTTACTTCCTGACCGCTCAAGACATCCCAAATCCACACTGTCGAATCATGACTGGCGGACCCCAGTCTTTTTCCGTCCGGGCTGAACGCCACGCTGGTGACTTTCCCCGCGTGTCCTGGCCCATTCAATGTCAGCAACTCCTGACCATTCGTAGTGTCCCAGATCTTTATCGTCCCATCGTTTCCAGCGCAGGCAAGTCTTTGCCCGTCCGGGCTACATGCCACGCACCAGCTTCCACTGTTGTGTCCTTTGAAACTGAGCGTCTCGCGACCGTTCGAGGCGTTCCACATCCTCAGTATCTTTTCACCACTGGCCGAGACCAGCCGCGTCCCGTCCGGGGTAAACACCACGCTCCAGACTGCGTTGTCATGCGCTCTCCAGGAAAGCATCTCTGCGCCGGTCGTGGCGTCCCAGACCTTCACTGCCCCGGAAATGTAAGCCGACGCCAGTCGCTTTCCGTCGGGGCTGAACACGACGCAATGAACATGGCTGTTTTGTCCGTCTAACTTCAGTGTCCGCTGACCGCTCATCGCGTCCCACACCTGCACGGTACTGTCCTCGCACGCAGCAGCGAGTCGTTCTCCATCGGGGCTAAAAACCACACTGTTGAAATCAAAGATATCGGGGACGTCCCCTGTCAGTGTGAGTGTCTCACGACCAGTCGAGGCGTCCCAGACCTTAACGGTGCTGTCGTCGCTGGCCGATGCGAGCCATTTCCCGTCAGGACTGAAAGCCACGCTGTTGACTTCGTCGGCGTGCCCGTGCAACGTCAGAATCTCATGGCCGCTGGTGGCGTCCCAAAGCCTCACCGTGTTGTCCTGGCTTCCCGATGCGAGGCACTTTTCATCCGGGCTGAATGCCACGCTGGTGACCATGTCGGTATGTTCATCCAGCACAAGCAATTGCTGACCACTCGTGGCGTCCCACACGCTCACCACTCCGCGTTCGTGATATCGTCCACTGGCCGACGCCAGCCGTTTTCCGTCTGGACTAAACGCCACGCTGGTGAAAACATCGGTGTGACCCTTTAAGCTAAGCTTCTCCTCGTACTCGACGACAGACTGAGTATCGTCCGCGACTCTCCTTGCTGATTCGGCCGAGACCTCCTGCTTTTTGTTCACTGCCGAGCCATTTTCAGATTGCTGGGCGGCCAGATGTGGACTTCCGATAAGCAAAGAAATCACAACCAGTCCCGTTGCGGTAACTGATCCCGCAACCGCGCAAGCACTGCGAATCCAAAGTGGTGGGTGTTCAGCGGTCTTCGGCATCCGTAGCATCCTTCCTTCATTTCAGCATGACAACGTCCCTGTTCGATTTGCGAATATGGACAACATCATACCGGCTGAATGGAACGAGGTGCAGGCCACCTGTCGCTGTCAGGTCGCTTATCAGCACAGAATCCTGTCACCTGTCTCAGCAACGGAACGCAACGGACAGACTGCGGTGCACTCGACTTCATCGAACATCTGGTTCGTGAATGACTCCCCACCACTTTGTTTGAAGAAGTTTGGCTGCCGATGCCAGATCGGGTTGATCCATTGTTTTTGCCGAGGCATCAACGATGGAACGCAGGCGTGTAATTTCGTCTGGTGAGAGTGATTCAGGCGAGTATCGAGCCGCCATTCGCAGCAGGAAAGTCAGTTGCGATAAGGGGGCGTCCGGTTGAATTTCTGCGACAACTTTGCCCAACGGAAACGGGATTTCTGACGCCAACTGCAACAGGATGCGGCCACAGTCTGGAGAAACCGTCGGCTTGAAGATCACTGAGGGATCTGCTGTTCCAAGCATCAGCATGGCTGTGATGGCCCTCGCCTGTCGATCGACCTCATTTTGGTTGCCGGACCGGATTTCCAGCTCGGCAGCGAGTAACTTCAACAGCGACGGGTTCTCTGCCGTTGCCTTAGTAAGTGCATGCCATTGACGTTGGTGAATCAGACACTGTAGAGCGTTTGATGCTCGCAGCATGTCGATCCGCAAATTCCAATTAGCAACCATCACTTGTTCCGGAGAAAGGTTTGGATCCGCTGGAAGTGCAGGCAGCGTTTCCTCGCCACGCACCTGAAGATCTCGCCCAACATCAACGATCATGTCCGGATAATGCGTTGGATCAAACACGGATCGCTCCTGAGTAAGCACCAGTGAATCAGCGAGTGGTTTCGATCCCAGAAGTGCATTGCGGTTGTTTCCGAGGATATGGCGACCAGCCAGAATTCTTTTGCTGTCCGCAGTGAATTCGACCCGTGCGTAATAACCGCTCGACACATCAGGCACCGTGAGCAATTCCATACCACTCTTCGCGTCCCAGACCTGCAGCGAGGCTGATTGCAGCATGGTTGTTGCGATCCGATTGCCATCCGAGCTGACTGCAATCTTTTCCACAAAAGAGTTCTGGTGCCGACCACCAAGCCGAACGAGTTCGGCGGAGGTCGCAACATCCCACACGGCAGCTCCTCCACCTTCCAGGGCTGTGACCAGTCGCGACTCATCTGCGGTAAATGCTGCCGGGAATCTCGCATCGGGAAACTGAAATTCCTGCTTTCCATTCCAGAGCATGATGCCCTTGCCTTTGCGGTCTACTGTACACAGATATGTGTCATGAGGGCTGAAGCAGACATGCCGGGCTAAGGAACCTTCGGAGGACCACGTCAGGGCAAACAGTTCTTGGCCGCTAGCAATGTCCCACACTTTCGTGTCGTCGGTCCCAAGCGTGCAGATTCTCTCACCATCGTGACTGACGACGGCGTCGTAAACGTCCAGATGCTGAACTCGCTGGATCTCCTCACCGTTGTCGGCTCGACGAAGGGTCACTTCAGTCCCCTTGAATGCATATGGGTCGCGTCCGACAAGCATTGCCAGTCGATGACCGTCCGGGCTCCAACTGACATGAAACACCGGCAGTTTAGCCAAGTCGAGTGCCCACGCAGCCCGTAGTCGTTCGTGATCAAGGATCAGCATTTTCGGGCCAACATCCTTGAGCGACACGGCGATGCGTTCACCGTCTGGTGCAGGCGCGATCTGCAGAAACTGACTCTCCGTCGCCTCGCCAGGAGAGGGATGCAGAAAGCAGAGTCGTCGCCCGCTGTCCTGAGACCAGGCACCGAGTGTGTTGGCCGAAGAGTGCCAGGTGTCGAGTACTTCCCAAATGCGTGATTGTGAAAATTGAAAAGCTGACGATGAATACTTTGCAACGCCCTCCAGCAATACGTCCTGGGAACCGGTGGACATGTTCCAGACTCGGGCCGTTCCATCCGCTGACGCCGATGCAAGAAATCGGTCGTCGGGACTCATGGCGATGGCCGTTACACTGTCTGTGTGTCCCTGTGCGGTATACGAAGTAACCACTATGTTTTGCTCTTGCGCACGGGACGACTCATCGTCTCGAGACACCAGAATCGCGGGCAGCGCAAGTGGTTCTTGAGCGGCCTCCTTTGGCATGAAATCAGGCCGTAGGAACTCTTGTGTTACGTCCGGAAACGCGGGTGCGGACAACGAACCAAGGCAAATTCCGTTACCGATGATCACTGCGACCGTTCTGCCACTGCGGCTCCAGACTACGGTGCTTTTCACTAATTGACTGCCACGGCCGGGATAGACGGCATTCATGCCTTCAATCACTTTGCCATTGTGTCCATCCCAGAGTGCGCCATATTCGCCGATGACGTAACGACTGTCCGGACTGATTGACATTGCGCTCTTGTGCCCATCCAGCGCGGCAATTTGTGCTAACGTGGACGACTGAAGAATGGCTTGTTGGCACAGGAGCGATTTACCATCGCTGCTGATAGCCATCGGCAGTCCGTAGCCTGTCTTTGTCGATTGTGCGAGCTCATTTAGAGTTTCAATGTCCCAAACCGTGTGAGTGGCTTCAGCCCCTTTGCCGATCAGCGAAAGGTGCGTGGTCACAAGCCGTCCATCAGCGCTCATGATGCCCGTGAAGTCGTGCTCCGGAAGAGTCGGCGTCCGGAACAACTGCTGACCCGTTGAAACGTCCCAAACGTGGACGGACCCGTCATGCGAAAGGATCGCTGGGATCAGGTTATTTCTTCGTGGATCCCAGATTGTGTCGTACCAAAACGCCGCAAATAAACGTCTGCCATCACTGCTGAGGATGATCGAATGAAGTGTCGCGTCGATTTCAACTGGGGCATTCGCGTCATTGGGATCTGGAAGGACTGCGCCGGGCTCCGCGGGAGTGTCTGATGCCTCAGGCTGCTCTGATTTCCAGTGGTCGTACTCAGACTTGCGTGGCGCTTCTTTGCTGGGCCTGAAGGACAGACTCTGATGCTCAGCACCATCGCTGCTGCTCCAGATCCGGATGGAATCATCAGAGGCCGTGAAAATGAGTTCTCCGTCGGGACTCTGCAACGCAAATCGGATGGGTTTCGAATGGCCTTTCAGTTGCCGAAGTTCACGTCCTGTGTCCAGGTCCCAGATCCGCGCCGTTAAATCTTCTGAGGCAGTCAGGACTTGTTTTCCGTCGCCAATAAAAATCGCCGTCGTTACGGGGCCGGAATGTCCAGCAAGCTGCATGAGTTCCTGCCCGGACGTCGCATCCCAGATTCTGGCGGTGTGATCCGCGGAGGCAGTCAGGATTCTGGTGCCCTCCGGATTGTATTGCGCCGAGGTTAGAGGACCGTTGTGACCTCTGAGGCAGAGTATGCTTTGATCTGACAGCGCCGAGAGATATTCATATTCGATGCCTCTCAGGCGCTCCGCTGTCGCTGCCAATGCATCCTGAGCCATCCCCGGCAGGCCGGCTTTAATGCGGGTTGCCGCAAGCTGCACGTGACTATGGTAATGAAACTCCTCTGCCTTTGATCTTTGTTCGGCTTCGCGCCTTGAGGCCTGCTCTGCGCGTTGCGTCGCGTCAATTACCGCTTGCTCGGACTGGAAGTTCTTTGCCCGCTCGCTGGTAGCAATCGATTCCGCCTTGCGAGCCCGCACTATTTGCGAGGTCGTGCCTGCAATTCCGGCAAGCAGAAAAGACACGCAAACGACGCCCACTGTGACGGGCGACTTGTTCTTCCGAATCACGTTCTGGCGCGTTATTGACATGAAAATGCCTTAAGAAATTCCGGATCTAAATCGAACAGTGTTGGCTTACAAGCACATTGTGTTCCGGGTGAAGCGAATGTGAGCCACAAATGCTCAACACCCATTCGAGTCGGCTGCCATATTACTGGCGGGATACAAGAGTGTCCGAGTCGGTCGGACAACGAACTATTGAGGATTCCCAGAGTTTTCATCGAAGAATCACTGAATGATCATCATTCGATGGCCCTTTCTGGGGAGGGTTGGAATCGATCCCGGACGATTTTGGAAGTCATCAACCGCGAGCCGGAAGAGAAATCGAAATTCCAAGAACTACCAAACGGGTTCGCCGGGCAAATTCGATGTGAGCCATGCCTCCCAAAATCCGGCCACTGTCAACGCATTCCGCAACAGGCATTTGCGTTCAACACTTCTGCGTTGGCAGTGCTTGCCTGAGTGGTTATTGAGCCCTCGCGGCGAATTACCACTCAGGCAAGCCCACCATGAAAACAGCGCGAGGGCAAGTCAGTACCAACTGGCGAATGCCATTGGTTCTGACTTTCCCGTAGCACGACAGTTTTGCCATTCAGCTGTCTGCTTCGATCTGCAAACGACACCGGTGTCGGATTTGTACGCCGAACTCAATTTCCGCTATCCATCTCACCGCATTTCAGCTTCTATCGAAACGCTCGCAACGTGATGGAAATTCGTCGGCCTCGATATCGGGCAAAATGCGGGACGGAATGCTTCCACGCCAGATTTGTTTCCCAGGGCAGAATGATCACGCTGCCCGGGTCTACGGCAAATTCC
>JAYUVA010000957.1:0-7323 GCA_043754375.1 Candidatus Kuenenia sp.
GTCATGTGCAGCGGTTCGAAAATATGTTCCCTGGAGAACTCATGCACGTCTTTGCCGCTGACAGCCTTCACAACCTGCCCCAGAACAATAAAACCGACATCGCTGTAGGTGAAACTCTCACCGGGAGCGGCCGTTGGCTTGAGGCCATAAATCCTGGCGAACGCCTCGTCAACTCCATCGACATAATCGCTCATGGAGTTGTCGGCAATGAGTCCGCCCGTGTGCGTCAGCAGATGGCGGATTGTAATTGTCTCTTTGCCGTTCTGAGCGAACTCAGGCAGATACGTGGCGACCGTGGCATTCGCATCCAGTTTGCCCTGTTGAATCAGCGTCATGACACTCGTCGCTGTTGCGATGGGCTTCGTGAGTGACGCCAGATCGAACACCGTATCAACTGTCATTTCGACCTTTTCCGGCTGCAACTGACGAAACCCATAAGCACGACAAAACGCGATCCCTTCGCGGCGACCGATCAGCACGACGCAGCCGGGCATCTTGTCCTGTCCCAGCCCTTCCTGCACGATATCGTCCACCAGATTCAGTCGCGTGGCGTCCATGCCGACCATTTCGGGTGTCTGTAACGGGATCTCTGGTGGCGATTGTGCAAGCACGCTCGACGAGATCACGAACAGCAGGAGAAAAGCCAGATATTTCATATGAGTGAATTTCTGATTGGATGAACGCCGCTTTCTGGCAGAAACCAGGACATGAATGTCCAAGCTACAGGAATCGCGCTCGACTCGGAGAGTCAAGCTACAGGAATCGCACTCGACTCAGAGAGTCAAGCTACAGGAATCGCGCTCGACTCAGAGAGTCAAGCTACAGGAATCGCACTCGACTCGGAGAGTCAAGCTACAGGAGTCGCACCTCGCTCTGAATCAAACGACATGGAGGCAATCAGACCGAACGAGATTGTTGCAGCTGCGCCGATCGGCGCATACCATGGCCAGGCAATCGGAGTCCAGAATTTTACCATGCCCAGCACCATTGTGCCCTCGATCATCCCAATCATCGCACTTACCTGACCGACGCGCTGCGTCAGCACACCCAACGCGAAAACGCCCACCAGAATTCCGCTGGAGAATCCGGCAATCGCCAGTGCATTGTCGATCACGCTGCGCTCCAGTTGAATGGCCGCAATTGCCAGACCGATCTGCAGGGCACCGAACACCAGCGTCAGCAGCCGACTCAGCCGAAGCTGCGTGCGAGGCGTTCCGACGTCTTTCAGAAAGTCATTCACGACCGCGCCCGCAGAAGAATTGAGCGAACTGCTGAGAGTCGACATGGCCGCAGAAAACACCGCCGCAAGCATCAGCCCCACGAGTCCGACAGGCATTTTCTCGACGATGAACGTAGCAAACACTTCATCACTCCGATCAAACGTCGGTCTGTCCGGCTGTGTGGTATAGAACGCCGCGAGGGCTATGCCGATAATCAGAAACAGGAAGAACTGGACGAACACAACAAGGCCGCTGACCACGACGGCTTTCGCTGCCCCACGCTGACTGTGAGTACACAGATAACGCTGCACCATCATCTGATCAGTGCCATGTGTTCCCAGCGAAAGCAAAGAACCGCCGATGAGTCCGGCCAGAAACGTATTGGCTTTCGTGAAGTTGATGAACAGGGAATACGGTCGCGATGCATCAATCCCCGAATCGAAAAACGCCAGTTTGTCGTGCCCTTTCGCGAAACTCATCAGTTCTGACCATCCACCGGGCAGCATCTGGATCAGGAGCACCAACGCCACGAGACCGCCGCTGAGATAAATCAGAAGCTGAATACAGTCACTCCAGATCACCGCCTTCATGCCGCCGACGAAGGTATAGGCAATCGTGCAGACGCCGACAATGATGATGCTCTGCGGCAGACCAGCGCCCGCCATTTTTTCGACCACGATACCAGCCAGCAGCAGCCGCAGACCGTCGCCAAGGTTCCGCGTCACCAGAAAGATGAGAGACGCTGTCTTCTGCGTGATGCCGCCGAATCGTTGATGCAGCACTTCGTACGCCGTGAAAAGCTTTCCCTGGAAGTAAAGCGGAATCAAATGCGTGGCAACGATCACGCGACCGACACAAAACCCCAGAGCCAGTTGCAGAAACTGCAGGTTGCCACCATCGGCAAAAGCCGTCCCAGGCACACTCAAAAATGTGGCCGTGCTCGTTTCTGTAGCGACAATCGAACCCAACACAGCCCACCATGGCAGACTGCGATCACCCAGAAGATAGTCCGAGACGGTCTTATTGTCGCGTCCGATCCAGAAACCCATTCCCGTCACGATTGCGAGATAGATTGCCACGATCGCGGCGTCAATTGTCGAAATTCTGAGAGCAAGCAACTCAGGGAAGACGAGATTCATCATGGGTTGCAGACTACTCACTCAGTTCAATTTCGTACATCGTGGGCCAGTGCTTGCCGGTCACGAAGAGGCGTTTGGCTTTGTCGTCCCAGGCAATGCCATTCAGCACGGCTTCGCGATCGTTTTTGACTTCGCGAGGTCGCAGATGAGCCATGTCAATCCACTCGGTCACCTTGCCGGACGCGGGATCGATGCAGGCGATACGGTCTTCGTACCAGACGTTGGCAAATATCCGGCCGTTGACAAATTCCAGTTCGTTCAGTTTCGTAATCGTCTTCGAGCCGGACTTTACGCGAACTGTCTTCTCCAGCTTAAAGGTGTCCGGGTTGATAAAACGCAGATCCGCACTGCCGTCGCTGAGTATCAATGAATGGCCGTCGTGTGTGAGCCCCCAACCTTCACGCAGTTTCGGATCAATGTCGCGGTATGGGACATAACCCTTGCTTTGCAATGTTTTGACATCGTAAACCAACATGTAACCGTTGCGCCACGTGAGCTGATACACATGGTCTTTCCAGATCGTGACGCCTTCGCCAAAAACGTCGTCTGCGTTTGTTTGATCGAGCACAGATTTGCCGGTATCAAGATCCACGAGGCGCAACCGGGATTTCTGATACTGCCCCGTACCTTCCAGCAAGCGCCCTTCGTACGTGACCAGACCCTGACAAAACGACGTGCGATCGTGAGGATACGCTTTGACCATGATCGCTTTGGTCACCGGCGGAACAGCAGAGTCAACTGATGGTTTCGGCAGCAGCAGGGCAGAACCTGCGGCCAACGCGGCAATAAGCAGTGCGGCAATCGGCATTGCGGTCCTCCATGACCGATGCGACAGGGTTGCCGCGCGCGGTGTTGAATCGAGTTTCGCCTGTGTGGTGGCTGCAGGCACGATGAAAGATCTTTTGGCTAAGGCCACGGACATGAATGTCCATTCTACGGGAACTTGCCGCTACTTTGCTTTGACCGCAGCATCGCTGTGATCGGCGTGATCTTCGTGCCCTTCCGCATGTGCCTCTTCCGCATGTGCATGCTCATCGTGACTGTGCGGTTTTAGTGCATACGAGAACGGTTTGCCGTCCATCGTCGCTTCGAGATGTCCGTCGAGCTGCTCTTCCCCTTTGATATCGGCCGGAAGATCGGCACCACTGATCAACCAGCGCGAAGCCGTCACGTCTGTCTCGCCATCCAGAGGCATTGGTTTTGATGCGAGATCTTTGTGACCATCAGCGACATGCAGTTCCAGAGTCACATTCGAAGCGACTTTCGCTACACCAACTTCGGTACCGTAAAAATAGACGGTGATATCCCGCGATGTGGCATCAAACAGCAGTTCGGCATGATGCGCATGTGCATCATCCATTTCCAGGACATGTCCGCCGTGCTTGCCGATTTCGCCGTGGTCATGCTCGTGAACATGCTCCTTCGTTTCGCTCAGCGGAGCTTTGCTGTAGTCCTGATAGTCAGTATCCTCACAACCGGCCGTTACAAACGCTGCCATCGCAAGCGCCACGATCCAGGATCCATTTCGCATGAGAACTCATCCTTATTTCCGCCGACCGCAGGTATGACTCGCGCGACGGTAAAATGCTGAAAACCAAATTCGCCAGCGGGATCCGAACTTCGGATCCCGTCGGAAATTTTAGAATCCGGGCGCGAGTCAGTACAGGCGCGAACCAAAAATCGCTTGTTTTGAGCGACGAATGACCGAATTGTCGAAAGTCCGGGACCCGGCGGCGTACAGAATCTTCCGAATTCGTCCACCATCCTTTGCGTCCTGCGGATTGGTTACGCTTTCCACTTTGCCGGCAGACTCTGACCATCGGCCATGGCAACCGGCGGCATAAAATGCACGATCTAGACTTATCGACGGCGGGGCGCGAACGAAATGTCAAGACGGGTGCTTCACGAAAACATGGCAGATTCCCGATGTGTCATCAAAAGAACAATAGTTGTCATCGGAGTGACGTCGGACAACACGTCTGCGGAGTGACATCAGACTTCATAATGAACAATTTCCTGACGCGAAATGCGAATTTGTTGCGGCGAGCACTTCAGTACACTAGTCTGCATCTGTGTGAAGAGTCTGTCCGAGGAGTTTTTCGATATGTGGGCGAAGCTGATTGTCTCAGTAACACTGCTGCCGATGCTGATTCACAGCACCGTTGGCTGTTGCTGGCATCACGCCCATTCCGAATGCGATCTTTCTTGCGTGCGTTCGACGGTGAGATCGCACGCTGGCCAGTGTCAACACAGCCATGCTCCCGCTCAATGCCTCGAAAACACGAAACCGTTTGTCCCTGCGCCATGTGGACGGGACAAGCCGTTTGAGAGCACCAATCATGATATCTGCAGATAGGGCCATGCGCTCCCGATGGATTTTGGGAATAGCCACAGTGGCATTGATTCTGATCGGGTTCGCCACACGCGCCAGGTGGTGGGAACCGGGGCAGGACTGGATACGAAGCACAATTTCCGGCACGCGCAGGGAAACGGCACTGGACAGTGATGACCACGAAGGACATGACCCGGGCCAGGATTCAGGAACATCTCTGACATTGTCTGTTCAGGCGCAGGGTAACATTGGACTGACACCTGAATCTCTGCAGCCTGTTCAACTGGCGACATTTCGGCGCTCCATCACCGTACCGGGTATTATCGTCGGGAGGCCAGGTCGAACTCGCCTCGAGATTTCGACGCCGATGGCAGGCGTCATCACTCATGTTCATGCGGTGCAGGGCGAAGCGGTTGATCCTGGCACGCTCCTGTTTGAACTGCGCATTACGGCAGAGGAATTGGTTTCCACTCAGACGAATCTGTTAAGAAGCGTCGGAGAGCTGGACGTGGAGAACCGCGAGATCGCGCGACTTTCGAAAGCTACGGAGTCCGGTGCCATACCTCAGAAGACATTGCTCGAACGTCAGTATGCGAAAGAGAAACTGGAGGTCCTGATCAACGCGCAGCGTGAAGCCCTGAGACTGCATGGGCTTTCTGAACGACAGATTGATGACATTGCAACGAATCACAGACTCCTGCGTGACCTGCAGATCGTAGCCCCGGGACGTGATCATCACGGTGCAGACGAACTGATCTTATCCAGCACGGAAGCGACTCCTGTGTCGCTTGCCATGAAACAGGAACGTCTGCCGGCGGACGAAGATGCCGGGAAGGACGCCACCCATGCACCCGATGATTCCAAAGTACCCCTCATTCTGCAGGAGGTTCTCGTCCACAAAGGAGAAACTGTTTCTGCGGGAGCAACCCTGGGAGCCCTTGCCGATTATTCCGAGCTTTACATTGAGGGTCGCGCATTTGAGCAGGACATGGAAGTACTGTCACAGAGCGCTCAACGAAACTGGAAGATCACAGCCGTGTTTGAAGGAGCAGCGAACTCCGTGAAGCGCATCGAGAATCTTGACCTGGTGTATTCGGCCAGCGAAATTGACGCTGAAGCTCGCTCATTGTCATTTTTTGTGCGACTGCCCAATGAAGTCGCACGTGAGGTTCCATCGCCGAATGGTCAGCGATTTCTGGACTGGAAGTACCGCCCTGGGCAGCGGCTTCAATTGCTTGTGCCTGTCGAAGAATGGGAAAACCAGATCGTCCTTCCGGTGGACGCAATTGCGCGGGAAGGCGCGGAATCATTTGTCTTTCAGCAGAACGGCGACCATTTTGACCGCATGTCGGTGCGAGTTGCATATCGGGATTCTACGCACGTCGTCGTCGCGAATGATGGTTCGGTCTTCCCCGGCGATGTGATCGCGCTCCACGGGGCACATCAAATGCAGATGGCATTGAAGAATAAATCGGGTGGCGGTGTCGATCCTCACGCCGGACACAACCATTGAGTGTGTTGTGAATTGGTGGTGGCTGGTAGGGTGTTGTGTGTAGTTGGTAGTTGGTAGTTGGTAGTTGGTAGTTGGTAGTTGGTAGTTGGTAGTTGGTAGTTGGCATTCTACTTCACTTGATTGCGGGGACGACGAGATGTTCAGGTTTGAGAAGCTTGACGTATGGCAAAAAGCTATTGCGCTGGCTGGCCGCGTCTACAACGTCACCTCGCGTTTTCCGGATAATGAGCGATTCGGCCTCGTTTCGCAGCTCAGACGCGCAGCTGTATCCGTCTCGTCAAACATCGCCGAAGGCTCAGGCCGAAGTTCTGCGAAGGAATTTGTCCGCTTTATTGACATTTCATTTGGGTCTCTGATGGAAGTCGTGTCACAAATTCAGATCGCTTTGAAACAAGCCTACTTGGCACCGGACGATCACCGTGCAATTTATTTCGACGCCGAAGAACTCGCACGCATGCTTTCCGGACTGCGATCGAGCATAGAAGCCCGGAATCGCAAAACTCCTTCCGATTGAAATTGGGGTTCTTCTCACAACTCACAACTCACTACTCACTACTCACTACTCACTACCCCCATGTTAAATGCCATTATCCGATTCGCATTGCGCCAGAGAATGATTGTGCTGGCGCTTGCTGTACTCGTGACGGGATACGGAAGTTACATTGCCTTCCATACGCCGATTGACGTGTTTCCCGACCTGAACCGTCCGCGCGTTGTGGTCATGACGGAAGCTCCGGGACTCTCACCCGAAGAAGTTGAATCGTTGATCACATTCCCCATCGAAACAGCACTGCATGGTGCCAACGGTGTCGAAGCCGTACGAAGTTCGTCCGGTGTCGGGATTTCTGTGATCTATGTCGAGTTCGGTTTCAACACCGACATTTACAACGACCGCCAGGTGGTCAACGAACGCCTGCAATTGCTGCAGGGACGCCTGCCCGACGATGTCACGCCACAACTGGCCCCGATCTCATCGATTATGGGGCAGATTCTGATGTTGGGGATGTTCAGTAAAGACGACGCGACCGAACCACTGGAACTCAGAACTCTTGCCGACTGGGTTGTGCGACAGCGGCTGTTGACGATACCGGGAGTGGCACAGGTCTTTACGATGGGGGG
>JAYUVA010000958.1:0-5515 GCA_043754375.1 Candidatus Kuenenia sp.
CACGATGAAGCCTGCCGCATCTTCGAACACCAGCACCTGGCGTCCGAACTGAATGGGCTCGCCCGCCTTGCCGCGTTTGTACAACTGCGTGTGTGGCTCTGTCGATTCCGGCCAGGAAGTGAGTCACTATTCCGGTCAGAATTGCAGCGGTCGGGTGGTTGCGGAGTGGGATTTGGGAGTGGTCAGCGAGAGGCTGACGAGGGGTTTGAGGAGGGCTTTGTTGACTCGATCCACGGGATGGGGAGACCTGCTGATTGGCACAGGAGGTTTGTGGCGGCGTACAGTGGCTTGTGACTGGCCAGCGACCAGAGTGTCAGTTGATCGCCACCTCGATGGCATCCGAAGCAGTACCAGATGTCTCGCGACAGGTCGGCAGCGAAGCATGTTTGAGTTTTATTCGTACTGCTCTCCGGCTTTGCACGGCTGCACAGGACGCATTGGCCGCGGTGATTGCGGCCTCGGCTGCGTGTCGGATGAAACTCCAGCAGCTCCAGCACCCGCGACAGCGGGATGGCGCGACGGACTGTACGATAGTCGATGGCGCGGTAATCGGCTGGCCGATCAGCGTGTACTCGATCATTGTTGTCCTGCCGGTCTGCCGGCGTCATATGTTCGGCTCCGGTGGTCGCGGAGCCTTCGAGCGTTTGGCACGGGAAGCGCGGTATGATTTCCCAAGGATGTTCAGCAGGACGGCCCGGTCCACCACTCTGTCCAGCAGAGCCATCGCCAGCGGAGCGTCGCCGAGGTACTCACTCCAGGCATCGAATTCGATGTTGGTCCCCATCGCGGTCGATGATTTGCCGTTTCGCGCCGCGATGACTTTGAAGAGCAGGTGACCGGCCTGAGGATCCAGCTGACGTTCCACATAGTCGAGTCCGAATTCGTCCACGATCAGCAGATCAAATTTCGTCCAGTACGAGATCTGCCGGGGCAGTGTTCCATCCGCCAGCGATGCAGTCAGCTGGGTGATCAAATCGCCGCTGGTGGTGTAACGCACACGTTTCCCCAGCACACACAAGCGCCGTCCAATCCCTTCGAGCAATCTGGACTTTCCAACTCCCGACTGGCCCAGCATCACCAGGTTTTCGAAGCGATCGACCCAGTCACCGGTCGCCAGCTGTTCGATCTGCGTTCGATCAATTGCGGCGGCGTTAAACGACCAGTCAAAATCTTCCAGCGAGCCCTGATTCGGAAAACGTGCCTCGCGGATACGGCGGGCGATCGTACGTTCCTGCCGGTCGGCTGCCGCCGTTCCGAGCAGCTCCCACAGAAATGCCAGGTGAGAATCACCCCGCGATTCGGCGGTCTGAAGGGCTGCATCGAGCTGCTCCGGTGAGACAGGGACCCGCAATGCGGACAGCGCCGAGAGAATCTCCTCACGCAGTCGCGCCGGAGTCAGTGTCTTCGCCGGTTTTGGGGTCTTCGTCGGCACGCAGGCAGTTGTCGGCGCTTGCACACTCGTCGTCTTTGGGACCAGTGGTGGCTGCGGAGCCGTCTGTGATCTCGATGCCTGGCGTGGATGTTTCCTCGGCGACGGTTTTTTTATCTTGCGTGGGTGTTTCATTGTCAGGTTCCGGAAACAGGAGGGATTGATAAGCCGATGTGGCACGTGGTGGAGAAGAAATGTCCGACAGACTCGTCAGCGGTTCACCGGGCGAATCGAGCAGACTTTCGAGCGCCGATTTCGGACGCGCATTGATTTCCAGAATCCGCCGCACGCTCGACAGCGAATACGCACCGAAGCGGACCGCCCGCTCCAGCGCCGCGATGAAGTCCGGGCGGCGGTAGAGGCCCGAGAGTTCCAGAATCAGCGCAGCCTGCGAAGGAGCCTGCCGCTGCGCCTGCCACAGTCCATCCAGAAATCGTGTCGCCACGTCGCCGAATTCCGTAAAACGCGCCTGCAGCACGTCCCGATGCAGTCGAGTTTCGCGAGGCGGACGATGGGTCGGATCTTCACGCACCGCGCCCCTCGCTGTTTTCAGAAACAGTCCGTGCCGTGCGATTTCACAATAGTCGCGACCGTAGATAATCACTTCGGTATCCGTGATCTTCACCGCCAGCACTTCTCCCGGATGTGTTTTCTTCCAGGGGACCGAGTAGCGATTACCGTCGCACGCCACAAAACCTTCTGCATCGACCACGCGGTAAACCACTTCGTGGACTTCGTACGCTGATTCGGGCAGCGCGAGCAGGGACGATCGTTCCTCTGCATGGCGGTCGATCGGACGCTCACCGGTCGTCGCATGCGTGCGGACGTCCGCCTTTTCGGCCAGCCACCACTGCGTCACTTCGTTGAGGTGTTCCAGCGACCGGAACTCGCGACCGGCCAGCAGGCTTTTCTCCACGTAATCGAACGGGCGTTCGACCTTGCCCTTCGTTTGGGGCCGACGCGGACGACAGGCCACCGGACGGAATCCGTAGTGCATCGCGAAGGCCAGAAAGCGGCGGTTGTAAATCGGCTGGTCGTCCTCCCACCGATCGACGACGACTTTCATATTGTCATACAGACACGTGGCCGCGGCGCCTCCCAGATATTCAAACGCCCGCACGTGTTCCCGCAGCGTCGTCGCCAGATCCTGGCTCTCCACAAACCGCAGATACTGCCGCCGCGAGTAGCCCAGAATATAGCTGAACAGGTTCACCTTCCGCCGTCCTTCGGAGGTAAATTCCAGCGTGTACAGCGAGTAATCCATCTGGGCCTGCACGCCGGGACCGGTCTCGAAGCGTTGGGTGAATGGCTTGCCGTCACGCGGTCGCAAACGGATGATGCGTTCGCTGAGGATGCTGTAGCCTCCGTCGTAACCGTCTGCCTGAATTTCCTCCAGGATGCGTTTCGCGGTGATCTTCGGATAACGCTCCAGCAGGCTCTGAATCTTTGCGTCGTGAGCGTCCAGTTTGCTGGTGCGCGACTCCGGAGGGACAGGCTGATCGGCGGACAGTGGGCCTTCGCGGCGATCGACCGTGTGCTGTCGCAGTGCCTGACTGACCGTGTGCCGGGAGAAGTGCAGGTCCTTCGCAATGCCTCGCATCGAGTGGCCGCTGTGGAACCGATGAATGATCTCATGACGCTGTTCGGGGGTCACGTGGATTTCTCCTTTGAATGAGTTTTTGATTCTGATTCTGTTTCCCAATCGAGGAAGCAGGCTCGCAGAAAGTCGGTGGTGAGTGCTTTGACCTGCGTGCTCTGACGGATCACGTTCTCGAATGACGGACGCAGGATCGATGCATCGCACGCTGCCAGTTCACTGCGACCGCGATGAGACAGCCAGTTCTCCAGCCGACTGAGCTGCTCCAGCAGATATCCCAGCTGCTTGTGAATCCGGTTTCCGCCAGGACTCAGCCGGGGATCCCAGCTGCGGGCCACGAGCCCCACGGCCAACGCCGTTAAGCATTTTGTCGTGGTGTTTTCTGAGGCTTTATCGAAGTCCCTTCTCCCCCTGGTAAGGGGGAGAAGGTGGCCGGAGGCCGGATGAGGGGGTTATTCGCTGTTTCTTACTCGATCAAATACTTAACGGTGTTGCCCGTCGGCCACAACTCCCAAAGACGTCGAGTGCGGCCCGGAAGACAAGTGCCGCCGGAGCGATCTCCCCGCCAACGAGTCGGCCAGCTCAAACGAGAACTCCAACGCCAGCGAAGACGCCCGCACCGACGAAGACGCTGACCCCGGCGCGACTGCGTGAGGAAATTCTGTCGGCACTTTGCGCATTGCGGGTCCCTGTCTCAAGCCGTCGTCCAGCGCTACAACAACCGCACCGACAAACGAGCCCGCTACCGCCCCAAGAACCCCGACAAGAAACCACTTGGCGATCCCAACGTTACAAAAATATCTATCGAACAACGCAGAAAGCTCAAACAACTCCAACAAAATGCCCGTGCCTGAAAATGCTTCACAGCGTTGCCCGGAGGGACGGCAGAATGTAGCCACGGGCGCGAGCCCGTGGTTCACGATGAAGAAGCGTCAGAAGTCCCGAAGAGACGACAGGAATGACGGCGGAGTTGGTTTCATGTCGTCCCTTCAGAACTAAGAATTCCTCGTATTCCCGTTGACCACGGGCTCACGCCCGTGGCTACAGCCTGCCGCCACTGTCGTGGCTCAAACGCAGCATCGATTTAGCCCTCGACGAATCCAGTGCTTCAGCCTCAAAAATCCTTAACGGCGTTGCCCAACGGGGCGAAAGGATCGCCTCTCCTCATCACGCCCATTCAGGGCTCTGCTGCTCGATCTTGCATGTTTCCTGGGGCGATGCCCCAGGCTTTTGCATTGTGCCGCGTTGCGGCAAAACCCCTCGGACACGCCATGCGTGGTGACGGAACAAAAACCAGATCAACAAACCAATCCAATAAACAGGGGTCCTCAGCAGAATCTGTGGGTGAAAATGATTATGAAAGAGTGCGTTGTAACATTGAGTGCGCAGCCAAATCGGAGGTAGGTTTATCGCATTGGGCTCAACACCGAAGTGAAGCCCGAAGTGAAGGAAGTGCGACGGCGAGGGACACTCACCGTCGCAACTTCGGTCTTGAGCTCTGAGACAGCGCTCGGGTCGCACCTCTGCGTTGCCCTATCCTCCGCTCAGGTGCATTGAGCGTAGCATCACATTGAGACGCAGGCAATCAACGGCAGAAAAAGACAAGTGCATTCTGAGACACAGTCCGTAAACTGGTGTTATCTAACGACATCAGTCCCTGGAAGAGGCACCTCAGAATGCAACTCAAGACTATCCTGAATTCGGTTGAGAAATACAAGTCTTTTGTTTACTCGGATGCCAGATGGAGCAAAGGCAAAACGGGCTGCGAGATTGAGTTTGACGTACAGCCCCGAAAGAATTCCAAACCAATCTGCTCAGGGTGCGGGAAGAAACGACCAGGCTACGACCGTCTCGCCGTCCGACGCTTTGAGTATGTCCCGTTGTGGGCCATACCGGTTTTCCTCGTGTATGCCCTGCGCCGCGTCCAGTGTCGTCAATGCGGCGTTGTGGTGGAAAAGGTTCCGTGGGCCAGCGGCAAGAATCAGCAGACGAATTCGTACCGTCTGTTCCTCGCCCGCTGGGCGAAACGCATGAGTTGGCAGGAAGTGGCGAAAGTGTTCGGCACGAACTGGGACAGTGTTTATCGGGCAGTTCGGTGGGTCGTGCATTGGGGGATCGCTCATCAGGATCTGACGAACATCACCTCCATTGGGATTGACGAAATTCAGTATCGTCGCGGGCACAAATACCTGACGCTGGTGTATCAGCTGGACGACGGCGTGAAACGCCTTCTGTATGTGGCGCGTGATCGGACGGAAGCGAGCCTGAACGGCTTCTTCGACATTTTGAGTCAATCCACGATTGACGGCATTCAGTTTGCCTGCACAGACATGCTGCCAGCGTATCTGAAGGTTTTGAGAGAACGAGCCTCGCACGCTCTGAATATACTGGACCGTTTTCACATCATGAAGAAATTCGGTGAAGCTCTGGACAAGATCCGAGCGGAAGAGTCACGTCAGATGAAGAAAGACGGATACGAGGAAATCCTG
>JAYUVA010000959.1:0-5594 GCA_043754375.1 Candidatus Kuenenia sp.
GCTCCGACGACCTGCGAAGGATCATCGTGATCTCATTTCCCGTCGCGTTGTGACGAACTTCATCTATAAACGCATGAATCAGCCACAGACCGCGGCCACATGGACGATCGAGATACGCGGGATCGGTCGGATCGGGGATCCTTGAAGGGTCGAACCCAGGACCCTCGTCACGAATGGTAATCTCAGCCATTTCTCTTGACGTGACTGCGCGCACATGGACTTGACGATTTTTGAACGGAAGTTGCAGACGGCGTTCCGTCGCCAGTGCATAGAACGCATTCGCATCATCGCCTTCACGCAGCGTGGATGACACTTCGAGGTTACCATGCAAAATTGCATTTTGTAACGCTTCATCAATTGCCATCGCCACGCGCATCGCACCGCTGCTGTCGCGCAGGTTGAAACGCTCGACCATTCGCTTGATCTGAGCCACCAATGGAGCGACAAGCGATCCTTCGTTCGGCAGGATGAACTGCACCTCGCTACGAACAGCGCAGGCAGAAAGCTGCGCACTGGCTCGATCTGCGTTTGCCACCGCAAGAAGCCGTTGCAATGTTGGAATCAGGTTTTTCAGGTTCCGCTTCGGAACGTAACTTGCCGCGCCTCGACGCAGCGCCTCAGCTGCAATTTCTTCACTGCCGACGCCAGTCGCCAGGATTACAGGGATACCAGGGAAATCCGCATGCACGGCTTCGACCAGTTCAAGTCCATTCATTTCCGGCATGTTGAGGTCTGTGATCACAACATCGGGAGGCATGTTCCGAATCATCTCCAGCGCTTCACGACCGTTGACCGCCATCACGGCGCGGTATCCGGCTTTTTCCAGCAGCGTGCGGAACAGTACCGATTGAGTCCGGCTGTCTTCCGCAACAAGCACCGTCGTTTGCGAATCCACCATCGCCCATTGTCCAGTCAATAAGTACCCATGTCGGTATCCATTCACTGCAATTCGGCGTCGTGCCACCATCAGAGTATTGTATCTCGTACCATAATACCTGGCTTCATTGGTTTGTTCTCCGCAGATTTGATGAAATTAAGAAGCCTTAAAAAGAACGTCCGTGGCCGCTCAAGCAGATTTTGTCAGCGGTTCCTGTTTGCCGATCGTGATTCACGGACGCGCAACAAACTGACATGAAATCGTTGGACAACATCAATGGAATGCCGTAATTGCCTGGACGTGACACTGTCGTGAAGCCGCTTTGGAATCCGGGTGTGAAATTTGTCACCGTCTATTTTGCGCAAAGCATCGGAGGACACAGCGATTGATTACTCCTGACAGCCGGAACAGCTGCACTTTCCTCCACAGGCGGAACGGTGTTGACAACGCTATGGTATCCGGGGTGTCGGGATGGAAATCTGTACGTCTTCGCGCGTGAGTTTGACGGTTTGTGCAGTTCGGGATTCATCGGGCGTGCCTGCATGCCGGATAATCTCCAGGACAGCTGTTCCCGCCACGGCCTTGCCAAGCACAAAGCGGATGGTGGCTTTGTACTCGCCGTCTGCCGCGACCCGCGCGACGTATTGTTCGTAGCGTTTGGCATTTCCGTCGGTCGCTGATCCGGGATCGTCATGCATGAAGCGGCCGCCACCCGTTGTGAATCTATCCCTGAAACTGCACTGCTCCCCGTTCGGTTCAGTGACGAGCAGATCAAGATCGGCCGAACCCACCCATCGCAGAATCAGCATCAGATCGATGGCGGATGCTTCGCGGAGCTGCGAGCGAATTCGTTCTGCCTGCGGGGAATCTCCGGCTCTGTCCAGGTGTGCTGCGATCTCTATGATGACTTTTTTCGCTTCTTCGTGCAGAGCGACAGTATCCTCAGCCCACACGTGTTGCAGAATTCCGCAGCGGGCCCACACGCGGTGCTCCGCATTCTTTGATTTGTCTGCCACGCTGCGGGCAAGCAACCAGGATTCTGACAAGTCGGGATTTAGCTCCGTAGCTTCGTGGCAGATTCGCATTGCCTCGTCCCAGGCTTCGAACCGGGACAACAGAGCGACGGCGACGAGCAGCTCAGGGATGTCGGCATTGGCGAAGTCGATGCGTGATTCGAGCACGCGGGCGATCTCAGCAGACGGACGTTTTGCCAGTTTCATCTCCAGCGCCAGCACATCGTACATCCACGCCGCAGCCAGATCATTGCGGATGGCACTCTGAATTGCTTCGACAGCGACGTCGTACTTGCGACGTTCGTGCAGGATTGATACAGCATCGACCAGCACGTCGGAAGTCACAGCCTGAGTTGTCAGGATCTCGTCCCAAACTCTCGCGATTGGTCGCGAGTCCGCAAGGATGGCATCAACGAGTTTCGCAGCACTCGCGGTTTTCGCAGCAGGTTTCGGAACGGGGCCAGGGAGTTTTTCATCCTGCGGATCGGCGACTGTCAGAGCACAGAATTTCATCTCCGCGTCACCGGACCGGGGTACAGAGCCCACGGAATTCCCTGTGGAAGCGTCAATCGACGAACTTCGATCGAGCGCGCACGCAATTCGGATGGAGGGCAACAGCGTATCAAAAAAAACGGGCGTGCAAATCGCTGTTGCGGCGACCTGCACACCCAGGTAAGTCTGAATCGAATCAACGGCCGAAGTCGCTGGTTCTATTTTGTTGCTGGTTTTTTTTTAACGTTGTTCAGCGAGTGATTGGAAATTCCGCCCGTGGAGCTGGCCGCTGGACTTGCGAGGATTTCCGGAGGCAGACTAAATCCGCCACCGCCACCACCGCCAAATCCGCCACCGCCACCGCCCTGTTGTCCACCGCCAAATCCGCCACCGCCCTGCTGTCCGCCCCCACCACCGCCACCCTGACCGCCACCCTGACCGCCACCACCACCAAGCTGAACCGGCGGAATGACAAGGTCGCCGACCTGATACACCCGAGTCCCCAGATTTTCGTCGGCTTCGGCAAACGCTTTCGTGGTGATGAACATCACTTCGTTGCGAATCATATAGGTCAATTCAGGATCCGTCTGGCTGAGAATAATTGCGAGAGCGTTTCGCAGAGTAATACCATCCAGCTCGATGTCCTTAATGATGACGTCCTGCAAGGTGATCGTGTCTGCGTCCAGCGCGCCGACGTCGGGCAGGATCGTCATGCGATAATCCGCACCGGCTCCACCACCGGCAGCACCATAGGTCTGCGTAAAGTGAGTACCGATCTGTTCCAGAATATCGGGGAGCGGATTCTCGCCAGGGAAACTCAGGCTTTTCACAGGTTCGTCCAACATCCGTTCCAGCCACAGTTCCGCTGGTTTTTGAGTGCGCAACGAGATGGATTCATATTTTTTCTTCCGGCTCAGTGTCAGGGCGCGCCAGACATCGGCCGGTGGGTAGATCACCGGTGGCTCATCCGGAAACGGAACAGCTGACAATTCCACCTGATAGAGAGCTTCCAGAAAGCGGTTCTGTCGCAGATACCGGAGGTGATACATTTTGCTCAACTGACCTTTTGCTTCGGACATCATAAATGCCGCCGTTGCCGGTCCGTTGCCGGGTTTCATAAACAGGGCCGTGCGTGCGACTTCTTCGGCGTCTTCATACGCTTCAATATCACCGTGTGCAGCACGGTCAAGAAGCCCTCGAACCTGGCTGATGAGCGTCTGCAGGCGTTCTTCTTCCAACCGTATTTCAGAAATCACTCGTTGCTCAGCTTCTTTCACCGCACGTGATTCACTTTCCTCACGTCGCTCAATGGTAACTTTCTCCTCGCGAGACTGTACGTAGCCGATGGCGTCAATCACCCGACGCTCCAGTTCATTGCGTTTCTCCGGTGCAAGCTCCGGTGCTGATCGCACGGTTTCGAGTATATCCTTCAAGCGAGTGAGCGAATAATCAGGTTGTTCTTCGGCAATTTCTTTGGCTTCTTTAATGGCCGCCGAAGTCATTTGAACCAACTGCTCTGTGCGGATTTGAATCTCTTCTTCTGATTTATCCAGGACCCCGGCTTCACCAGGCTGCGGAGCTCCCAGGGCGTCCTCGCCGGAAGCGGGCGGATCGGTTTGGCCGGCCAGTTCGTCCACCAGTGTCGTCAGTCTGAGATCGCCGCCGGCAAGTCTACCGGCGCGTCGGGCGACATCCAGCGCGCGGGTATTTTCTCCGTTTTCAGCGAGCTGACCCGCCGTCAGAATCGCACGATTTACGGATGCGGCAAGTTCCGCCGAGACAGACTGCAGACCTTCGATCCCGACGGTGGGTGAATTCAGGCCCTGAGATGCAGCGGCACGCTCATACAAAATTCGGACTTCGTTTCCGGATGCTTGTTCCGATGTCGTTGCCGTCCATTTGCAGGTCTGACCACCGGCATCACTTGCCGTCAGTACAAGTTCGCGGGGAGGAGCACCTTTTCCGAATACAACTGTATGTCGATCAGAACGCAATGCGACTCGCGATGGACAGGCCAACGAAAGTGCGACATCACCTGATGTGAGGTTGCTGACGAATTCCGGAGCGATCGAAATGGCATCCGACAATTCCTGACCGCGGTCGTCGGCTGCAATTCGGGCTGGATGCTGACTTGTCCCACCGGTCTGATTTGCAAGAATCCCCGGGAGTTCAGTATCAACCTTCGGGCCCAACAAAATCGCATGGAACGAAATTTCAGCCGCATGCATACTGGCCACAATCTGCGACAGATCGTATGAACTCAAAAGGTTTGAAGAACTGATACCATCGCCGATGTACAACAATGACGCAGGGGCATCTGCGTCGGCAAGTACCACAGCACTCTTCAGCGATGCCGCAAGATCTGTCGCTCCCATTGGAGTTCGATCAGACAGCTTCTGAATCGCCGCCGTGAACTGAGTCGATCCGGGGGCCACAAATTCTGATGACATGGCTTCGAAAGTGGAATCGACGGCCACAACCAGAATCTGATGGTCCTGTGGCAGGACGTTCGCAAGTGACTTCAACACCTGCAGACTGTCTTCACGAAACCTTCCGGTCTGGCTGGCAGATGTATCAACAAGGACAATGTGTCGCCGAATCGTCGCAGGCTGACTCAGTGACCTGATCGCTACAGCGAAGTGACTGTCCGAACTGTGGACAGTCCGAAAAACCAAGGCATCCGTCCCGGGTTGCCGGGGATGGGAATCCGCCATCACGGCATGACACAGTGCCGACAGGCCAAGACCGAGCGAACAAAAAGAACCAGCCAAATGCCGCATAAAAATTCCCCTTCAGGTTCTACACTGCGAACCATCTGTTGGACACATTCTGCACCACACTTGTTGCGCACGGTGCTTCGCGCCGAGTAGTCTACAGTCGTTCTCGGACAACCGGAAAAGGAAATCCGTGTAAAAACTCTCAGAAGTTGAGAGCCGCCGTCAAGTTACCGGATGTTGTCGTTCAAGCCGCTGAACCCCTCAAAGTCAGACACCCCAAATTTCCATCGTGAAAGCCAAAGGCGGAGATTCCAATAACACGGCACCCCGCCGTTGGCTTCTGAAGATGCGAGTTTCAAGCCCGGAGGGCCGGCATATCCTCAGAACCAGTCCAGGAACTATTCCGTGGTTTTGGAACGTAATTGCTTGTTTCGGCCCAAAGGCCCAGCAGTTCAAATAGCCAGGGCCATCGGCCTTGACATTACCCACATCTTT
>JAYUVA010000960.1:0-3079 GCA_043754375.1 Candidatus Kuenenia sp.
CTGTGCAATTACTGGGGCTACAACACGCTGTCATTTTTTGCACCGGAGACTCGTTATTCATCGGCAAGTCGTCCTGATGAAGTGATTAACGAATTCAAAAACATGGTGAAGCGGCTGCACGAGGCCGGGATCGAAGTGATTCTGGATGTCGTCTACAATCACACGGGCGAAGGCAACGAACGTGGCCCGACTCTGTCACTTCGAGGAATCGACAATGCTTCGTATTACCGGCTGATGCCGAACAATCGCCGCTACTATCAGGACTTTACCGGCTGCGGCAATACGCTCAACATGCAGACGCCGCGCGTGCTGCAGTTGATCATGGACAGCCTGAGGTACTGGGTTCAGGAAATGCACGTCGATGGTTTCCGCTTCGATCTGGCCAGCGCGCTGGCTCGTGAACTGCATGACGTCGATAAGCTGAGTGCCTTTTTTGATATCATGCTGCAGGATCCGATTCTGTCGCAGGTCAAGCTGATTGCGGAACCGTGGGACCTGGGCAGCGGCGGCTATCAGGTCGGCAACTTTCCGCATCTGTGGTCGGAATGGAACGGACACTATCGCGATACGATTCGTCGATTTTGGGCGGGCGATGGCGGGCTGATCTCCAAAGTCGCCACGCGCCTCACCGGCAGCAGCGATCTGTATCAGCACAACGGACGAAAGCCGTACGCCAGCATCAATTTTGTCACGGCCCACGACGGATTTTCACTACGGGATCTGGTGACCTATCACGAAAAGCGAAACCTTGCCAATCTGGAAGAAAACCGCGACGGCGACAACCATAACAACAACTGGAACTGCGGAGTCGAAGGCGAAACGACCGATCCGGAAATCCAGAGCCTGCGCCTGAGGCAACGTAAGAACCTGCTTGCGACATTGCTGCTGTCTCAGGGCGTGCCCATGATTCGCAGTGGCGACGAAGTGGAACAGACTCAGCAGGGCAACAACAATCCATATTGCCAGGACAATGAGATCAGCTGGATCAACTGGGACCTGAATGCAGAACAGAAGCAGTTTCTGGAGTTCGCGAAACAGATGACGGCACTGTGGCACGCTCAGCCGGTTTTTAAACGACGCAACTTTTTTCAGGGCCGCCGTATCCAGGGTGCCGGCGTCAAGGATGTGGCATGGCTGACTCAGGATGGCGAAGAAATCACCGATCATCATTCTTGGCACAGCGGCCAGCTTCATGCGCTGGGGATGCGTCTGAACGGCGAATCAATTGACGAAGTCGATGAACGCGGTCGGCCGATTGTCGGCGACACACTGCTGGTATTGCTCAATTCGCAGCCGGAACGTGTGTCATTTCGAATCCCTCGACACAAACCGTCAGAACGTTGGATCCCGTATATGGACACCAGCCTCACCAGCGTCCTACCAGAACCGTTGTCACACAAAGACAACTATGCGTTGCAGGGACGAAGCGTTGTCGTGCTCATTCTGCGTTCCGGTTGGCCACCGCAGCGGAAAATGGTCCACACTTCGCATGCGTTGCTGAGCTCGCAGGTTCACACGCGAAGATAGACGCCCGACAGAATTGCAGACATTTATGACAAAACAACAATTCATCGTTACAGCTGAAACCGCGGGCGCGGTGCTGGGTGCGCTCCGCAAGCTCGCGGTCGATCTTACGTGGTCTGCAGCGCGGAAACATCTGGCCGGTCGTCGGATCACAGTCAACGGAATTCTGTGTGTGGATGAAGGCCGACGTGTTGTGGCCGGTGACGCGATCGAGGTTCGCACTCAGCCGTTGCCGCCTCCCCCGCGCGATGAAGACGTGCAGATTCTGCATCTGGACAGTCAGGTGGTGGTCGTGAACAAGCCGGCCGGGATGCTGTCGCTGCGTCATCCGGGCGATGTGAAATGGCGACAGGAGCGGCGTGACCTGCAGCCATCGCTCGAAGAGTGCCTGGCCCGCCTGATCGCACGCCGGGAAAATCGACGCGACAGCAGCACGGTCGAACTGCTGGCGGTGCACCGGATCGATCGGGAAACCAGTGGCGCGCTGGCCTTTGCCCGAACTGAAACAGCGCAGATACATCTCATCGAACAGTTCGCGACGCACACGTCATTTCGGCGTTACCTCTGCATTGTTCCGGGCAGACTGGAAGCACAGACCATATCGACGACGTTTGTCCGTGACCGAGGTGACGGAGTGCGCGGCAGCAGTTCCGACGGAATCCACGGCAAGCGAGCGGTCACGCAGATCAACTGCCTGCGGATGATAGGAGACTACGCCGAACTTGAGTGTCAACTGGAGACCGGTCGCACCAATCAGATTCGCATTCATCTGGCGGAGTTGGGCCATCCGATCTGCGGCGACGTCAAGTATCGTGGCCTCTTCGGGGAACCGCCGATCATCGACAACAGTCGTGCGCCGCGTCTTGCCCTGCACGCCGCCGACCTGGGATTTGTACATCCAGCCACGGGCCAGGCGTTGATGTTCAGCGTGCCGCTGCCACGAGACCTGCAACAGTTCATCACGCGCCTGGAAAAGACCCAGTAGTTGCAGTGATAAAGTGGTTGTTCGAGTCGTGCTTTGTCAAAACAACGAATTGGGGTTGAATCTGTAGGCCGGACCAAGCGCAGCGCCGTTCCGGCAGGTCGGCCAAGTGACGGAACTGCGCTCCGTTTGGTCCAGCCTACAGACACCAACGCATCCTACGACGGATGAGCCAATTTCCGCCAGTTCCAAATTCCTGCTTCTCCAGTATTTTGCTCCAAAAGGCCCGATTCGTTACGCTACGCCCATGAACGAATTCCCAGTCATCAGTGTCACCGAACTTGTTACAGCCTTCAAGGAAGTTGTCGAAACGGCATTGCCGCCATGCAGTGTTGAGGGAGAAATCTCGAATTGCCGCATGAGTCCCGCCGGGCATTGGTACCTGACGCTCAAGGATGAGACGTCCGAGATCAGCGCTGTTATCTGGCGAAGTGCTGCCGCGCGGATCAAATTTGTGCCGAAGGATGGGATGAAAGTTCTGGCGACCGGATCGCTGCAGGTCTATGTCGCCCGCGGAACATGCCAGTTTGTGATTACCAAATTGATGCCACAGGGCGTCGGCGCACTTGAAAT
>JAYUVA010000961.1:0-2755 GCA_043754375.1 Candidatus Kuenenia sp.
AGAATTCACAACTCATCTTGAGTCGAACGCTCTGGCAACGGAATCTGTTTCTCGATGTCATCGGGAACCGGAATCTCAATAAAACCATCCACCATCAACCCCTCCCGCTCCGGCCGGTCGTTATCGGACTGCGTTATTTTTTGGCAAAGTCACGCAGACCAGTTTTCCGTCGGCGTTGCGGCCGTAAACACGCCCATCCGAAAGAACAGGGACCGTCCAGCAGCGGCCCTCGAGAAATGCGGAACGAGCGAGTTCGACATAGGCATCCGGCGAAGCTTGAGCAAGGACCAGAGTCCCGTCTTCTGTCAACACCAGAAGCTTGCCGTCCGCGATCAGGACTGATCCGCAGCCAAGTCCACGTTGTTTCCACGTCAGCTTTCCAGTCGTGAAATCGATGCACGTCAGCGTGACAAGTCGACCGAGGTGAGCATCTCCGTCGAAACCGTACAGATGTCCGTCCAGCAGGATGGAATTATTGAAATGATTTCGCATCTCCGTGTTCTTGTAAACCAGTTCCAGCGATTGACCCTGAAGCCGAAACAGACCGCATCCGATTTTGTAACCCGTCGAGACAAAGATCTGATCACCCACAATGATTGGTGTTGTGGCATTGGTTCGGTAGGGAGATTTCCATTCGGCAAACGCCACCTGTGTTCCGTCTGCAGAATCGACAATTCGGAGGCCGTCACAATCCAGCGTGGCGGTCAACGTTTTCTCGTCATGCTCAAAAACAGCGGCAGATCCGTAGCCCGCCTGATGAACATCGGTTTTCCATAATTTGTCGCCGGTCGATTTGTCGAATGAGACAACTCGACCAGCCTCAAGGATCAGTTGTTTCCCCAGAATCCGAGGTGAACTGCTGAAGCCCCATTCGGGAAGTTTGACTTCGAGCTCCTGCTGCAGCATCTTCTCCCACAGAACTTTTCCGTCAACGATGTTCAGGCAATACAACTGACCTTCCTTGCCGACTGTGTAGACACAATCGCCATCAACTGTCGGCGTGGAACATGGACCGCCTTCGTGCAGATTGGGAATCAGTTCGCCGGGATACTTGTGCGTCCAGAGGACTTCGCCGCTCCTGCAATTCAGACACCAGACAGTTTCCACGCCGTCTTTGTGTCCCATTGCAAACAAACGCTCCCCCGCGACGGACATGGAACTAAAGCCCGTGCCGATTTCACGAGTCCATTCGATCGGCAATCCATCTTTGGGCCATGCATCGGCAAAGCCGGTTTCGCGGGAGATACCGTCGTGATGTGACCCGCTCCAGTTCGGCCAGTCATCAGCCGGCGCGGCACAGAGACACGAAAACCACAGCCACGTACCCAGGACAATTTGGTGTGCGAAATTACTGCCTGACATGGGATTCATCGACCGGTCTCCTGACGACTGTACTACTAACGTGTAAGATCTTCGCACGGCGCGCAAATCCCAGCACGCATAGACGGGGAACACTGATCGACGCTGATCTTCACTGATGGTGTGATTGCCGTGGATTAGCGCAGATCAGTGTTGATTAGTGTTCCATGCAATTTGTCATTTTGGGTTGCGGGCGAAGGCCACGCCAAGCGTTATTCGTAGTCGGAGTTTACCTCATCGATCAGAATCAGCAACACGTGAAGAAGCATTGAGTCGCGGTGGCTGGTGATCAGGGCGCGCGCAGCATGGGGACTGACGTATTAATCGTTTAACGGCAAGCCGCAGGCGTTGCCAGGTTTCGCCTGCGCCTACGGCTCGCCGTTAAACGAAAATTCTGACCGTTGAGATTAGACGACAGTCGGAAGCCAGGCTACGACTTCGCCGCTTCGGTGTAGTACCACTCGTTCGCTTTGGAAACCGCCTGTTCACCGGGAATGCCTCCGGTCCAGTTGCCCGGAACCGTTTTGCCTTCGCGGTACAGCGATTCCATGGGTTTCCACACGACATCCACTTTGTCCGTAAACAGATCGCCGATCAGCAAATCGGTGACGGTCCCCTGCAGTTGCGGGAAATTCTTGACGAAACGTCCAAAGCTGAAGCCATCGTAATACTCACACACCAGACGCCGCATCCGGTCAATGCCGGCGTTGAGAGCCGGGCCCCATTTGCCAAGCTGAGCTTCAGTCAGGTCGTTCTTTTCGAGTCCCTCCACGACGACATCTGCCGCCATTTCGCCGGACTTCAATGCCAACAGAACTCCCGACGAATACAGCGGATCCAGAAATCCAAATGCGTCACCGACCATCACATAGCCGTCGCCCGCAACTTTTGTCGAACGATACGAATAGTCGCGCGTGGCATGATAACCTGACACACGTTTTGCGCCCGAGATGCGTTCCTTGACCGCAGGACATGCTTCAATCTCTTCGCGATAAACCTCTTCATGAGTTCCTCGTCCTTTGAACAGGTAGTCAAACGGGGCCACAATTCCAAGACTTACGCGGTCATTGTGCAATGGGATGTTCCAGAACCAGCCGTTCTTACTCTCCGTCTGCAGCACCACCGTCGCACCTTCGTCACGACCTGTGTCCCGATAAGCGCCTTCCCAATATGCCCAGATTGCACCCTTATTCAGAACGGGATCCCAGATCCTCAGCTTGAGTCGGTTCATCAACATCCCGCTCTGACCACTGGCGTCCACAACGACTTTGGCGTTGATCTGCTCAGTCGTACCATCGGGCCGCTGAATGCGAATGCCCGTGGCGCGATCACCGTCGAACAGGACATCCAGCACGCGAACACCTTCGTGCGCATCCACACCGTGTTCGCGGGCGTT
>JAYUVA010000962.1:0-2580 GCA_043754375.1 Candidatus Kuenenia sp.
GGTGCTCGCTGGCATTCGCCTCGGAACCTGATGATTATCGTATCGACGGTCTGGTCAGCAAGTAGCATGCTGTACTCGTATCCTCACCTCATCTCTTACTTTAATGAAACAGTGGGCGGGGCCAAATATGGCCATCGACACCTGATGGGAAGCAGTTTGGACTGGGATCAGGGGACACTACATGTTGTCGATCGCATCATTGAGCTGGGATGGAAGGGGCCGGTCAAGTGGGAGACTAAGAACGCAAAACTGGCAGCGGCGATCCTGGAAGAACGACGTGGAATTCCCACTCTGGAAAGCGCAGAGGAAAAAGGGACCTTGTCGATGTGTGTCTACGAGGCCGATCGCTTTTATGATCCGGAGCGTCGGCCAGAGTATGAAGAAATTGTGCAATGCTTCCCATTTGGGACTGTCATTGTCTGGAAGAGAAACAGCCTGAGCGGAGAATTGAAATCGGCAGGGAGTGAGAAATGAACAAAGTCCAGGTTCGAAGATTCCATGGACGGCAGGAACGTAGAGGGTTTACGCTGATCGAGCTGCTGGTGTCGATCAGTGTCATTGCAGTTCTGATGTCCCTGATTTTGCCTGCGGTGAACAATGCGCGCGAGGCGGCACGGCGGACGGAGTGTCTGAACAATGTGAAGAATCTGTCGCTGGCGCTGCTGAATGTGACCGAAGCAAAGAAACGCTTTCCAGCCGCTGCCTATTGGGGTGGGCCGGACAAGAATAATCCGGGGCCACATCATAACTGGGTCGTCGAGATCCTGAGCTGGATAGACCGACGTGACCTGGCGGATCGTTGGGATCACGGGCAGCAGCTGACGTTTCCCGCGAACCTGGCTTTGGCCGATACCCATATTCAGGTGCTGGCGTGTCCGTCCGATTACTCAACAGACGGCCGCGGCGATTTGAGTTATGCCCTGAACGGTGGAATCGGCGAATCGACGTTACTCAATTCAGTTCAGGACTGCATCGTGGATCCGTTCAATCTTGTGCTGGATCTGAATGGCAACGGACAAGTCTGCGTGGCACCAGGCACCGATGACGGTTCGCCGTCAGATCGAGAGATCTTTCAGCGGCTGGGGTTGTTCTTCAATGAGAATTGGGGCTTCGCAAACTCAGCTGGCTACCAAGGCACAAAGCGGTTTCATACGGCAGCGACAGTGCTCGACGGAATGTCCAATACTTTGATGATCGCTGAAAATATTCGAACAGGATATGACCCGTATACTCCAGGAACAAGTTGGGCCTCCTGCGACGCCAGGCGAACGAAAGTGTATTTCAGTCATCGCATCTGTGCCAGCAACGTCTGTTCGGCGGGATCGGTGAATTTCGCTCTGGCCAATCAGGGCGAACACTCGATCAATTCCGGCAAGGCGGCACCGGAGGGAGAATCTCCGTGGCCCAACAGTTTTCATCCCGGTGGTGTCACCGTTGGTTTTGCGGACGGCCACGTTCAATTTCTGAATCAATCTATCGATGGCCGCGTTTATTACAACCTGATGACTCCCCAGGGCAACCGCCTGACAGGGTCACCTCTGGATGCAGGGATTTTGAGCGATAATGATTATTGAAAGCTGCGGATGATTGATGGCCAGTCTTTGGATCATACAAACAGAATCAATGGACGAGCGGCGTCTTACAGGTCCGCTGACGTTTGAGCAGATGGCTCAGAGACTCGCAGAAGGCACGCTGAATGAATCAGATCTCGTTCGCCCGGAAACGGGAGACGAATGGCAGACGATAGACACAGTGATTGGACTTCACCGGGCAGTTCAAAAACTGCAATGCGTGAAAAATGAGGGTCACGGCGACAAGCCGCTTGCCGATAGGATCGTCGATCCGTCGGTTGTGACGGAGCCGAAAATCGAGCCGGGGAAGATTCGAGAAACTGACGCGGACCGCCGGACAGTTCCAACGACTCGAATTCGAACGGCTTCCATCGCTCAACTTCTGGTCGTGTTTGCCGTCTTAGCGGGGCTGGGATGGTATGGCTGGACGTTGTGGTTTGAGACTCAGCGATTTCCTCGGCCGGCGTATCTGCGAGATCAGTCCCAGCCTTTGTCACTGCCTTGGATCGGCCCGGTGAGTCATTTCGAAATGACCGTGACGATCGTTGATGCCATCGCAGTCGCTATTTTTGCCATGTGGTGGTTTCGCTCGAAACGGCGAAAATCTCAAGATCGCGATAACACTCGATGACGCCGAGTCACGCGGGGCAGGGCGGGGTAGTATTGACGCGGTGATCACTTGACGCTGTGGATCAGACTGCGACACTCTCCGAATGGACACCGGTGCCGCCGGGGCATTTTCTGTTTGTTCGCTCGGGAGTTGTCGAATGTTGCAGCGTTTCCTTTACAGTTTTGTTTACGTCGCACTGGGATCCGTTGCGGCAGTTGGCAGTGACTGGACTCAATGGCGCGGACCGAATCATACCAATGTGGCGGAAGCAGGGCAGGGCGTACCCGCTGAATGGAGCGAAACGAAAAACGTGATCTGGAAAGTGGATGTTCCCGGTCGCGGCCATGCCTCACCAGTCATCACGGGCAACACCATCCTGCTGTGCACTGCGGATGATCG
>JAYUVA010000963.1:0-3212 GCA_043754375.1 Candidatus Kuenenia sp.
GATTCGCCGCCGGGAACTGCCTTCGGGCATCAACCATGAGGTCGGACACAGTTTCCAAGGGGCAGTGCGCAGGCTTAGCCTGGGCTGTTAAAAATCTGGGGTTGTGCGGGAAATGAGTTTATCCCGGTTTTGTTCGGCAGAGGTGGGTTTCAGGTCTCGTTTGCGGAGTGACTGGGAACTGGGGGCGAGATGCTTTGAGCACCATTGCAGGACGTGCTTGATACCACATGTCTTCAGTGCCGTTGTGATGACATCGGCAGTCGGCGTGACGACTGATGCGGCCATCGCCAGCAACTGAGCTGTGAAGCCGCGAGTGTTATTGAGTCCGTCGAGACGCTTGCTCTTTCCGATAAGAGATTCAATCACTTCACTGCTGCCTGGAAGATGGCGTCCTTCCCCCGCTTCTGCCTGCACCCTGTCGGAGAACTCGAACACCTGAGCAATCAGTAACGCCGCCGATTCAGTGACCGGGGCTGGCAATTGAGACTTCAGGCTGGTCGTCAGCGTCCCGTGGTAACCTTCAGCTCGAACCACCGCGCAGACCTGTTCGCTGATCAGCCACAATTCCTCCCATCGCGATAGTGCGGCCCGATAATTTTCCAGCCAGCCCAGCTTTTTTTCAATCAGAGACGGTGTCAGTTGACGAAGCTGATCGTCTGTCAATTTGCCATCACGACTTTTCTGCACCAGCTGCAATGAGCGAGCACCCCATTGAATTTCGCCGCCGATGTTCATGTGCCTCGCCTTTTTCTTTGGTGCGAGCGGGCACAGGTGAGACAGTGGGCTCTGGCGGATCGCGTTGCCGCAGCGACAGCATTCCTGACGGAACGTCGCCCATTGAGCGTCTTTGCTGAGGATGGCATCAATCAAACGCGACAGCAGATGAATAATGTCGTACAGGCTGACAACTTCCGGATGTTCTTCCTGGAACAGACTGATTCCCTTTTTCAGATCCGAACCATGGTCGCTGACGATACCCATTGGAACGCCGATCAGCCCGGCAAGTTCATCAAGCTGCCCCTGAACGATCTCACCCGTAGACTTATCGACCGGGATCAACGCCAGTGTCTGCATGTCACGATGCTGAAGCGGTCCGGTCAGATGCTGATACTGCTCGTAGCGAATTCCCAGAATCACCAGACACTTCGTGACACCACCCTTGATGGTGTGATCGGTAATCCAGATCCAGTCGTCGGCTCGCTCTTTCGTCCGGGTGAGTTCATACAGCCCCAGCCGAAGCAGCAGATTCTGGACGGTCGTGTGCGATGGTCCGGCATGTTGCTGGCCGTGTTCCAGTTGCAGAACCAGATTCAGACAACCGGCAGCACTTCGCAGACTAGTGGCGGCATCCAGAACAAAGCCGATGGCTAACCGTACGACCAGCAGATTGAAGGCCGTCCCGCTGATGTCCTTGTGGATCAGACCGATGGCCTGTGGATCGACCTGACGAGAAACCGCCGCCTTGCTTACGCTTCGCTTTTTTTAAGCTCTTCGAGCTCAGTTTCCGCTGCCAGAGCCCGTTCGCGCCAGTTGCCGCGGCTCTCACGAACCGCCCGGCGATCATTGTCGGCCACTTTTGCCCCGTATTTCAATTCACGGTACTTGATCCGCAATGCATTGCGACTCTTCAGGAGAATGGCTATCACCTTTGACGGAGGTGACTTAAACTGATTCCCGGCTATGGCTGTGCTCATGCGTCAGATCCTTGACGAAATTAAAAACTCCTGAGGACTCCCGCATTGGAACAGAATTGTCACAATTCAAATACACCGGTTTCAGCCCACAACCCCAAAGTTTTAACAGCCCAGGCTAGCGCCCTGCGGCTGATGGGCAGAAATCTTCCCAAGAAAACTGGATTTTCAGCGTTTGCTGAACAGGAATCAGAACTTTAGAATTGAAACGTCAGTCCAAGAACTGGTCCGTGGATCACCTGATTTACGCCAAATCCCTGTGGCGATCCGGTGCCGCCATTGAGACTCTGATCCAGATCAAACACGCGATACCCCAGGAACAGTTTGGAGCCGCAGATCCCGTTTGTCGAAATTCCGGAGGCCAGATTCCAGGCATGAATCGAGGAAGTACCGATTCCAAATCCTCCCACATCGCCACGCACGAATACGTCCGTATGAGGCGTGATCTTCGCAAGTGCCTGGCTGCCAACGAACAGATCGACCCAATTCGCGCTTTGCTCGATCTGTACCAACGGATTGATATTTGGCAGTCCCGCCTGAATTCCGGTTGCGCAATCTGAGTAATCCGTGAGGCCGGCAGAATGGAGTGCAGACCTGGTTGTTTGCCGGGCTGGAAATCGCGTTGTTCGTACTCATTCATCGTCCCGCGATGATCAGCCTGATGAACACGACCGGAACTCCCGAAGTGGTGATCAACGAGCAGTCGGTCACTCAATGGTTTGCGTGGTACCAGGCCGCATTTCTGATTGGCGCAGCGTCCGGAGGCTGGGTGTTCGGTGTCATGGGCGATCGGCTGGGGCGCACACGGTCACTCGGACTGAGCGTCCTGTGCTACTCGCTGTTTACAGGGGCCAGCTACTTCGCAAGAACTCCGGGTGACCTGCTTGTGCTGCGATTCTTTGCGTGTCACGGGATCGGCGGGACATGGCCCAATACGGTGGCACTGGTCGCTGAGGCCTGGCCTGCGGCTTCACGTCCGTTTCTGGCAGGAGTTCTGGGAACTGCCGCAAACGTGGGACAGGTCTCGATGGGTCTGCTGGGTCTGGGCTTTGCCGTGACGGCCGATGCCTGGCAATGGACGTTTCTGGTCGGGGCCGCTCCCGCATTGATCGGAGTCTGGTGTCTGATCGGCGTTCCGGAGTCGGTCCGGTGGCGGAGGTCCCGGCAGACGCCGTCTGCTCAGGCCGGTGGTCCGCTTGGCGAACTTTTCCGACCTCCCCTTCGCAGTCGCACAATCATTGGCATACTTCTGGGAGCGATTCCTGTCATTGGAACAGCCGCAAATGCGCAGTGGATCGTGCCGTGGACGGACCAGGTTCCGGCACAGCAGCGGGCCGTGCAGCAGGATGTGATACCGCAGAACGCAGCTGGCCCGACGCCGGCCAGCGCCACCCCTCGTCCCAAGGCCGACCCCAAATCCAAAGCCCGCACGATGGTCTCTCGCTCGGGAGGCGGCGTGATCGGCAGTCTGCAGGGAGGTCTGCTGGCGACGTGGCTCGGGCGACGGTTTGCGTATTTCCT
>JAYUVA010000964.1:0-2603 GCA_043754375.1 Candidatus Kuenenia sp.
CGTGCTGGCTTTCTGGATCGCATCGAACGCACAATGATGATTGGTGATGATCAGGCCGCTGTCCGAGACAAACGATCCCGTGCATCCGTTCACGCGGCAAATTCCATCGACCAGACTGATGTGATCAGGATTGAACAGCTGATCCGCCGTCAGCTCGATGCCCTTGTCAGCCAGATTCAAACGCGGCAGTTCGCTCATGGGATACATGCCATCGTCCGCAACGGCTGGGATTACTGTGAGAGTCATGATTAAGACGATGCTGAGTTTGGGGAATGACATTTGTGTGCTCAAAGTGAGTATTGGGAGATGGCTTCTTAATCCTACTCTTAATCTTAATCATAATCGGTTCGTCGTCCGTGCCTCGTACGACTTGTGCTGGAAAGAGTCGATTAAGATTAAGATTAAGATTAAGAAACTTCTCGTTCATAACATGGGCATCGGATACGGATCAGCAAACGCGCCGAATGCGCCCAGACCGCCATCGACTTCCAGATCAGTGGCTGTGACGAAGGATGCATCATCGCTGGCAAGCCAAAGAACGGCGGCGGCAACTTCATCCGGTCGACCGATGCGACCCAATGGATGACGGTTGGCCAATTTGGCTTCACCGCCTTGCTCGTGTAACGTCGCTTCGACAAGCGGCGTGCGGATCGCACCCGGTGAAACAGACACGACGCGAATTCCCTCACGAGCGTATTCGATGCCCCATTGTCGCGTCTGAAGCAGATTCGCGGCCTTGATCGGACCATAGGCGGGAACCCCTCGAGTCGTCCGATGCGCCTGACCGCTGGCGATGTTTACGATCACGCCACTGTCCTGCTTCAGCATCTGCCGCAATGCGTACTTTGCCAGCAGTGAATAGCCGGTGAAATTGACTCCCACCATGCGATCCCACAGCTCAGTGGGAAACTCATGCAACGGTGCATAAGAAGAGGGAGGCTGAATGGCCGCGTTATTCACCAGCACATCCACAGCGCCAAACGTCTGGACCGCGAATTCTACCGCATTGCAGCAGTCGTCCTCGTGCGACGTGTCTCCCGCGACGAATGCAATCCCGTCCGGCAAGTCGGCTGCGGAATCTGCGTTAATGTCCAGACACACGACGTCTGCCCCGGAAGCTGCAAACGCATCGCAGATGGCTCGCCCTATTCCACTTGCACCGCCACTGACCAATACGACGCGCCCTGCATTTTGATAGGCAACAGTTCCCTGGGGCCGCAGATTTTTCATGTGTCAATCTCGAGGCATTCAGTAGGCATCATGAACGGGATGACGCCTCAACCTTTCCACCGGAGCCATGCCGACAGTTGTAGCTATCCATTGATGATCGTACTGGCGGACCTTTCGTGTGACTGCCTTCTGATCGGGCGGGAACACTCGATTCCGATTCGCGAGACCAAGTGGTGTCTGTCAGGACATTTTGTGATTTTTGTGAGCGTGCTCATATAAATCTTGACGGCGAGACCTTGGAGGCATACAATGTGAGCGTGCTCATATTCAATGAGTGTTTTGGGAGATGTCTGCAATGCGAGTCACGACCGAAACGAGAGAAGCAACGCGGCGGAAGATCCTGGAATGCGCACAAGTTCAGTTTCGAAGCGTCGGCTTTGAAGCCACGACAACCCGTGATATTGCCAAAGCCGCCGGGATCGCCACGGGCACATTGTTCAATTACTTCCCGACCAAGGAAGCGATCGTCGGCAGCCTGATTCTGAACAGTCAGGCGACTTCGTTGCCGAGCGATTCTGATAATCATGAGACCTTGGAAGAAGCGCTCTTCGCTCACGCCGCCGCCACGCTCCGACGACTAAAATCCAATCGCACTTTCCTGTTGCCCGTGGTGGAAACAACTCTGTCACCACTTATTCGTACATCACCGGATGATGTCGGTCAGGCCTTTCGGACGGCGCATTTGGAGATGGTCTGCGAGGTGGCCAGGCCGTTCATTGAGGATGCTTTGCTGACGCCCGTTTCCCTGCAGATGTACTGGACACTCTATCTGGGTGTACTGTCCTTCTGGATTGGCGACACATCTCCGAAACAGGAAGACACGCTTGCACTCCTGGACCAGTCGATCGCCATGTTTTCGGACTGGCTGGTTCGACAACAGCCTCGATAATTTGACCGTAAAGCCCCATTCGATCCCATACTAAAAAGGAGCCGACCATGTCACTGACTCTCAGCGAACTTATTCAGGCGCTGCCATCTCCGGAAGCCGACGACGTCGCGTCTCTGCCACCGTCCCTGCAAATTGCTTCAATGCGTCCCATTCCGATCGGGCGGTGGCGACGGCTTTCGCTGCTGGGGTCGCTGCAGGCAAAGATTGCGATAGCGTACATGTTTCACTGGTGTCGGGGTTGGTTCAGATCCGCCGATGAGCAGCAACGTATGCTCGCAGAAACGCACTGGCGCACGGCGGTACGATTGCTGGATTCAATGGGTTACATGCGCGGGGCGGTGATGAAGATTGGCCAGACCTTGGCCAATTTCCCTGAAATCGCGCCGCAGGAATTCGTGGAGACACTTCACCAACTCCACTTTGACGCGCCGCCAATGCACTGGTCGCTGCTGCGTGAAATGGTGGCGAATGAACTGGGGGATGA
>JAYUVA010000965.1:0-3014 GCA_043754375.1 Candidatus Kuenenia sp.
CTTCGGAGGTTCATTCATGAGATCACTGTTACCCGCCGCAATGGGCCTCGGACTCTTTCTGGGACTGATGACACCAAAGGCAACACTCGCATTTGACGAGAAAGCTCGAAACGATGCTGATGCTGCCACAACGCTCCGAGCGGGTGTGGCGCGGGTCGAAATCACGGATCGCGCCGCCGGGCCGGTCAATGATCCGTCGTTTGTCAAAGCTCTGGCGATTTCCAATGGCGACACGACAGCCATTCTCGTGACGGTCGATGCGGTTGCGATCGGCGGAATCGGGCGGATTGGAAACACGTATTTGCCCAACGTGCGCGCGGAACTGCAGAAGCATGGTATTACGCCCGAGCATGTCGTCATCAACGCCAGCCATTGTCACAGTGTCGTTCGAGGTGACACAGACCTGTTGACTGTTCAGGCGGTCAAAGAAGCTTTGGCAGCAATGGTTCCGGTTCGCGTCGGCACGGGCCGTGGTCGCGAAGATCGCATTATGGAAAATCGACGACTGAAGATGAAAGATGGCAGCGAAGTCGATATGCGCCGAGCGTACTCCATGCCAAAGGACGAAGACGTCGAAGCAGTCGGTCCCGTAGATCCCGAGATCGGTCTGTTACGACTCGACCGCACCGACGGCACGCCGCTCGCTTTGCTCTACAATTTTGCCTGCCACCCGATTCAGGGAGTTCCCGGCGGCGGCAACACTGCGGACTTCCCCGGCTTCGCGTCGAAAGAGATCGAGCAGAATCTGGGTGAAAACGTGATGGCGTTTTTTGTTCAGGGCTGTGCAGGTGACATTAATCCGGCGATGTATAAAGTCGTCCATCAGATGCACGATGCCGAACACTACGGCAACCAGCTCGGCTTGAGCACGCTGCAGGCCGCGCGTCAGATTCAACCTGGTGACGCTTCAACACTCAAGATCATCAACGAGATCATCGCCCTGCCCCGCGGAGCTGATCTGGAACGCCGAATGGAATCGATTCAGGCGGAACAGTCGCAGATTCTAAAGTCGCTCAATGGCACCAACATCAACCTGAAGACCTTTCTTCCGTTATACGTGCAACATAAAGTGTCGGAAGATTTTCCGGCCTACTACAGCCAGCGTTATCTGCATGAAAAAGCAAGCGGGCGCGACGACCTGCGCAAGCTGGATACCGAGAACCGTGCCAACCTGGAAGCCTATATTCAGAATATTCATGCGATGGAACAGTTGACGCGACTGCAGATCAATCTGAATCTGCTTGAGATGCATTTGAAGCAGAATCAGGCAGCCGCAATGCCGACGGTCAACGTCGAAATCTGTGGCATTCGCATCGGTGATTTCGTCATGGTGACCTTTGGCGGCGAGCTGACCGTCGAGGTTGGTCTCGCAATTAAGAAGCGGTCACCCGCCCCGAATACTTTTGTCGCTGGCTACACGAACGGCTACATCTATTACCTGCCGACCGAACTGCAACGCAACAACACGGGCTACGCTCAGGAAGACTGCGACTGCATTGTTGCCCCGGAATGGCAGAGACTGTTCGATGAACGTATCGATAGCGTTCTGAAAAGACTCGCGGAGAATGATTGAGCCGTGGTAGCCTGCAAAGATATTTTGACCGGCTGACTAAGCAAAATCTTCCGCATGTGGGAACTCTTTTCCGCGTGGCGAGTTAATCGCCTGCTGGTGACGGACGACAGGGGATGTATTTGTGGGCAATTGTGTCGGAGAATCTGTCATTCTCCACACGATCAGTAGAATTGCCCAGGGGTAGACTAGCGCTTTCGGTACGCAATCTGCGGTGCGTTGCTACGGAGAGTTTTCTTACGCTTGTGCTTCCTGCAGGGATGCCTGATGCCGATGGCGATTTCGTTTCCCGATACCGTGTCTTCGGCGACTCAGCTTTCAGACGCCGCCGTGCGTCTCGATTCTACGCCCAGCGCGAAGTCGCCGGTGGCGAGTACGGATCAGGAATGTGGCGCGTGTTCAGCTCAAAAATCTCGTAAAGCGACCGACGAAGACTTTGACGCCGTGCTGGCGTGGATGATCAACGGATTTGTGGCTCAGGTGCAGCCACCAGCTGTCGCCGAGTCAACGGATATGTCATTGACATCTGAATCCGTCGTGACAGACGCTGCTGGAATGACAAGTCCAATTGGCTTCGGGCCAACAACGGCTCAAGTTGGAACAACAACATCACAGGGAACTGCGGCCGCGTCTGCACAATCACAGAATGTGATGAACATAACGGACGATTTCACCAGCGCAGTTTCAGTGGGATCCGGCAATCCAGAACCACCGACAACCACAGCAGTGGCTGCAGACCAGTCTTTGAACGGTGCTGCAACGCCGATTGGATCTCAATCCGTTCCTGGCAGTTCGAATCAACAATCTATTGATGGCTTCGAGTTCCTACCGACGGGACCGTTGTTGTTCAGTCCGGCAGTTGGTGCTGTCGCTGCGATACACGAGGGACAGACAGCCGCCTTCAATCTCTCTGTGGTGAAGCATTCCGATCTCTCCGGTACATCTGAGGCCCTGTCGCAGGATGCGATGCATGCATTGGAACGGATCGGTCGCTTGCCTGGTTCAGTGATTTCACAGGCTCAATCATCGGCACTTTCGGTCGCAGCAACTCAAGTGACAACGCCATCGGTTGCTGCTGCGTCTGTTGCTGTGCTACCGGTAGCCAATGCATCCATGACCATAACGTCCGTAACCGGAACTTCGGAAAAGGACGCCACAGGCAACAGAGAGCCATCCATCGAGGTCACGTCGGACCAGACGCTGGCTTCGAATGTTGCCGCTGCATCCAAAAATGTTGAGCCGATGAATCAACCTGTCAGAGGCAGAACGTCTTTCGCGTCGGCTCTTCCGGTTCTCGACAAATCAGCATTTCCCTTCAGTCGTGAGCCACATGCTGCTGCGCCGTCATACGACGCTGTTCGTAGCGATATGGTGCAGCCGAATGCCACAAACTCTTTGCCAAACCCTGCAACCTCGATCTCCAGCGAGATGCGGCAACCATTGA
>JAYUVA010000966.1:0-7603 GCA_043754375.1 Candidatus Kuenenia sp.
ATCATTTTCGTCGAGATCGAAGGAACCGTTAACAACCTGCGGATGGTCCGGGTCCGGTTGTACACGGCGACGTTCTTCAGATTCACCGGTCATGGGTACAAACAGTGTCGAGGCCAGCCGTTCATCTTTCAGTTTCCCGTTCTCTTTCACGAGCAGATGAAAGGACTGCTGATAGCGTTCGCCGACCGGGATGATCATGCGACCGCCTTCCTTGAGTTGATCGATGAGTGGCTGCGGGATGTTTTCGGGCGAACAGGTCACAATGATCTTGTCAAAGGGAGCGTGTTCCGGCCAGCCTTTGAAACCATCACCGTCAAGACAGTGCACGTTCGTGTAGCCCAGATCCTGCATTCGCTTCTCGGCCTGTTTTGACAGAGCAGAGACGATCTCGATCGTATAAACATCTTTGACAATCTGAGCCAGAACCGACGCCTGGTAACCACTGCCCGTGCCAATTTCCAGAACACGATCGTCCGGTTGAGGATCAAGCTCGTTGGTCATGTAGGCGACAATATATGGAGGCGAAATCGTTTGCTGATGTCCGATCGGCAGTGCCAGATCTTCGTAAGCCCGTACTCTTTCAGCGGACGGAACAAATTCGTGACGCGGCACGGCACGCATCGCCTGCAGGACTGCAGGATTGGTAATGCCTTCGGCTTCGATATGAACCGTGACCATATCGTCACGTAATTCATCAAACCGCCGACTCTGCGCGGTCGCAGCCGCAGTCAACGCGCACATGACAAGTGCGACACTCAACGTAACAACGATTTGCGTTCGATGATCTGGCATGCTTCAGTCATACTCCTTAGTGCCGAGGTGTGCTGAGTATATCGAGTTCTCGCGATTCACAAAACCGCGTAATCTGCGGGGATGTCGTTGTGGTGATTTTTCCAGAAAACTGTGTCAAACGAAAGACGCATGTTTGGTCAAAAAAAGAACGAACAGGAATTCCGTGGACGCAGGATGTTGGTGTGGAATCACTTAGCGTTTTCAAGTGGATATACATGATCAGAATTCTGCCAACGTCGTTTGACACTGCGTCACACGCGGTTAACATCGCCGCCGTTGAGTGAGTGAGTACTCGCGGACGAATTCTGCACTCGTCCGCGTTCAAACCTGTAAACAAAGCCAGTCTGTAAGCAACGCCCTGCCTTGGTGGCGACGAGCGATGGAGTGCCTGCGCAAGCTGCGTGCCTTCGCGAATGCCCCCGTACTTGTCTGTGGCGAAGCTGCGCGCTGGTGACGAAGGAGGGGCGCATGACGCAGCCCGAAAGTCACGACGACATTCCAACTTCTGCCATCCCGTTGCGTCCTGCGCAGCCAGATTCCGATGAGGCTGACAGCGCTGATCTGACAGACGCCGGAGATTTGTTTCAGCAGGATCCTGTGGCCAAACTTCTCGCAGCTTTGCGCGACGAAATCGGTGAACAGAACTTTCAGCACTGGTTCCATAAACGCACGCGCTTTCAAGTCTCTGGTGACCGCTTTGTCGTGTATGTCGCGAACCCATTCATTCTCAACTGGCTGCTCCGTCGATTTCGATCTGCGTTGAACCGCGCGGCGCAGTTCGTGCTGGGACTGTCGGCGTCCTGTCAGCTGGAAGTTGACGCATCGCTGCACTCAGACACGGTAACGTCCGCGAATCCCGAGACCGACGGCGTTGAAAAATCGGGTGCAGTTCAGCAGCACGGCAAAGCAGCATCCGGAGCGGCTGCTTCCTCTGCAACTCGAATGCCCACAAACGCTGCCGCACGGGCGCAGTCTGAATCTGATCGTCCGGGTTCGTTGATTCTGCCGAACAACCGTCGGAAGTTTCGCAGTTTCGCATCGTTTGTATCGGGTGAATGCAACGATTTGGCAGCGCTGGCCGCCCGACAGGTCTCCGCCGCGCCGGGCGAGCGCTACAATCCGCTGTTTATTCACGGCGGCACAGGCACCGGCAAGACACACCTGCTGGAGGCCCTTTATACGGAAGCACGTCGACAGCATCCGACAAAAAACGTGATGTACCTCACGAGCGAAGCGTTCACCAACTATTTCACGTCCGCGCTGACCTCCCGTACGGTCCCTTCGTTTCGACAGAGATTTCGAAATGTCGATGTGCTGCTCATCGACAACATTGAGTTTCTGGACAACAAGCGGGCGACTCAGGAAGAATTCCTGCACACCATCGTGCAGGTGATCGAACACGGCGGTCAGGTTGTCGTATCGTCCGATCGGCATCCGAGAATGCTCACTAAACATCGCGAAGAACTGACGACGCGTTTTGTCAGCGGTCTGGTCTGCCGTATCGAAGCACCGGATGAAACGACGCGGCACAAACTGGTGCGTTCCATGGTCGTGGGCACGAAAGCCGTATTCTCAGATGAAGCGATCGACTATATCGTCCGCCGTCACCGCAATATGCGAGAGATCCAGGGCGCGATCAACCAGCTGGAGGGCCAGTTTTCTCTGACTGGTCGTCGGATATCACTAACCGTCGCCCGTGAAGTTCTGGGCGAAATGGCGGAGGAATGCCGACGTCTGGTGCGAATCAGTGACGTGGAAAAAGTCGTGTGTGAAGCCTTCGGTGTGACAGCCGCAGATTTGCGTTCCGCGTCCCGCCGAAAAGCCATCGCACTGCCCCGCGCGGTCGCCATGTTTCTGTCACGACGCATGACAAAATCCGCCTACCGGGAAATCGGGATGTACTTCGGCGGTCGAGACCACAGCACCGTCGTCGCTGCCGAACGCAAGGTCACCGACCTCGTCACGCGCGGCGAAGCCCTCGACCTCCCAACCTCCTGCCCCGGTCGCACCTTTGGTGAACTCATCGACCAGCTTGAACAGCGCTTGATGACGCTGGCAAGTTAGCATGCGATTTTAAAATCCTGGCTCGTGGGCGCGTCCATGCGAACGAATCATCACATGAACGGACTGCTTATCACGGATAGGCAAAGACGGATCGACCCAAGCTTGCTCTTGTCCGCCTCCAGATCGTCGATGATGATAATCATGATGATGACGCTTTCTGCAAAGCGGTGATGACATGAGCAACGGTGGTGGTTCTCGTTATACGCCGCTCGGCCAGAATTGAATCCGGCGAGCGGAGTGGCGTGAGCCCTCCGGTACCTCGTTTTTGTTCCGGCAAGCTGACGCATGCCGCTCGCCAATTCTCTCAATCATGACCGCGTGAAGTAGAGAAGAGTATTCGGATCTGAAAAGTCGGCAGAGCTAATACCGAGCTTGAGGAGCTGCAGCGGAGGCGTTGTTGTCGAGCCGCTGGAGCGTGTTGTTGTACTGGTTGTCGAGTTGTCGTAGCTGGTTCTCGTACGTTGCCAGTGGGTTGACTGGTTGAACCGGAATTTCGGGACGCGGTGCGGTGGTGCTGCCGGCGGTTGCCACATTTCCGTGCTGCGAACCACGGAGATTATTGCCGGAATATTCTGGACTGTGGTCGCCCTGATCGAAGTAATTCTGGTCGTTCTGAGGGGGCGGCGGTGAATTCATTTGCTGGATCTGCTTTTGTTGCTGCACCATCCATTCCTGAGCCGGCAATGTCGAGACTGGCTGACCGTACATGGCACCGTTGATGACGCCGTTGCTTCCGGGAGGGCTCACATTTTCCATCCTCAGGGTTGCATCCTGCCGACCTGATCCCGGGCCAATAGGAAACAGAGATCCGGGACCAGCGTTCAGCCCGTCAAGCTGGACGTGCGCATTGTTTTGGCCTGTGTTTCCGTATGATGTCGCACCAACGGATGCGGCAGCATTGCCATTCATCCTGTCGCCGGCTGATTCGACCGGAGGCTGACCGAAGCCGAACGGCTGTCCGTAACTCACGTCCTGAGTCGGTGGCTGAAACGATCCGCTCGGTCGCACGGCAATGACGCCGCCGGGAGTCAGCGTCGTGTTTACGGTCGATTGAGCAAAGTTATTGGTTGGGCCTGTTTGCGGGTTACTGAAACTCGCCTGGTCAGGATGTGTCGAATACTGCAGATTTAGATTCGGGTTGCCGGCCGATGGATTTGCCTGGGATTCCATTCCGGAAGCACCGCCAAATTGGGGGGGTACAGTATATGGCATCGAAGCGCCGGTGTTTGACGCATGATTTTCCGAACCCGCATTTCCCGATGGATAAATTCCGATTGACTGAGTCTCAGCCGCTGCCGGATTGACGATTGATCCGACGAATCGATTCGTCCGTCGTCCGCCTCCCTGAAGGTCAACACTACTGAACTGACCGGGAACCATGGAATGGATGTCCGCGCTGGCAGGACGGATTCCTGGATCGTGGTCGGCGGCAACGTTACCTGCGGTGCGGCGCTGTTCGGCGGCAATTCGTTCGCGGTTGGCTATTTCGCGAATTTCTTCGAACGAAGCATTCTTGGGAACCGGAGGTGCCGTCGCGGCCAGACTGGCCGGAGTTCCCGACGCGGTCTGGGATTCGAGCGCAGCGAGGATCTGAGTGACGTCTGCGGAATTTCCGTAGCGTTGGATGAGACGCTGGCGGGCGGCTTCACGATTTCCCTGCCGCATATCCAGAAGTGCCAGATTGGTGTGTGCGTTTTCATGATTCGGATTGAGCTGAACTGCCTGCGACAGATAACTCGACGCTTCGCTGTACCGATTCTGCAGCAGATAGGAATATCCGATGTCACAAAGCAGATTGGCGTCGCGGGGACGCGATCGCAGTGCCTGTCGATAATGGCTCTCAGCGTCTTTCCATTGTTCAGTCAAATCTGCCACCATCGCCAGACCGTGATGTGCCGTCGGGTCATCGGGAATCAGATGCAGTACTTCCTGGTAGGCTTGCCGAGCCTCGGGTATGCGATTTTCCTGCATGGCTCGCTGTCCTTCCACGAGCAGAGCCTTGGCGCGACCTTCGGCGATCGGTGCTTCGATCTGTGTCGATTTTTCTTCAGCGCCCTCTGTCTCCCGGCGGACAAACTTTGGAAGCTGTCCATCGTCCATCACATCGGTCTTGTCCGCGCGGGCAAAGGGGTTCCACACCTTTGTGGCGCCACCATCGACCTGGCATCCGGTTGCAGAAATTGGAACTGCGGCGAGCAGAGTGAAGATCCACCGACGTCCTGACATGATCAGGTCTCCTGGCGGGCTTGTACGAGGCGAGTTGCAGCGCCTTGTCGAGAAACACGGCGGCCACAGTGAGAGGAGAACGACGAGGCGTTCAGACAGGAACCGGAGTTGTACTGGATTTTCGGTTTTCGTGTCGAGACGAACTTCGGGACCGTTTCCAGCCGAATCTGCCGGTTTTTGCAATGTTCGACGGGCAACTCGACTCAGCGAGTCATGCTTCGAAAACAATCGCTTCAGGATATGGCCGCTGCCTGACGAGATTCCGAGTTTCACGCGAAACCTGGTGTGGTGTCAGAATCCACCGCCGCCCCCACCACCACCCCCCCCACCGCTGAAGCCACTGTTTCCGTTACCTCGGATACGACGGAATCGACCGTAGTCCTGCTCGGCTTCCATCGAATTGATACCGTTGCTGTAAGGTTGTGAAACAACAACTCGCTGATTTGCGTCCTGGTTGCCGAGATCGGTCAGGACACGCACGACAATGTCGCGGCGCACCTGATCCAGTTCCGGATCAGCATTGTTCCACGACCGCTGCACGATGACCGGGAACGGTGTTGAAGGCATCCGTGCCGCGATCTCTGCAATGTGATCGCGACCGTAGGGACTCAATTCCGACGAATTGTCCACAAACTCGTTGCGATACATTACGAAGTCGGCAGCTTCACCGTTGGTTTGCATCGCGTGCCAATGAGCACGCGTGACTGATCCCAGCGGCAGCACATCCGGTACCTGCATTCGGGAGGCCGCTGACCCGCAGCCCCAACTGCAGGGATTCCACCAATGACAACCGCACGTTGAGCATCCTGAATCACAGGATCCTGCATCACACGATGACCCGCAGGATGTCGAACACGAATCGCAACTGCTGGAGCAGGATGATGTGGTTGAACAGCATCCGCTGCACAACCCGCAGGCTGCGAGCAGCATCAATTTCGTTCGAAGTGAAGATCGGAGAAGGTTCATGGTCACGCTTCCTGTCCGCACTCAAAGTGCCGGGAGGGTCAAAAACTCGTGCATCAACATGGGGAAGAACACACACCGGACGGCGTCTGATGGATCAATGCGGACAAACGCTATTTCTTCGCAGGCTGACTCCAGCCGACAGGCTTAACCTGTGATTTCGAATATTTAGAACCGGGCAGTCGGAAGAACGACTTCTTCGGTTCTGTCGAAACCTGGCCGTTCCGGCTCGAAGAGTCCATCGTGCGACTCTGTGGCGGATAGTTCTGTGGCACTGCTGGCACTTGAGGCATTCCGCCCTGCGGATATCCCTGTTGTGGTATCTGGTATGGCGGAGCTGACTGGTACGGCGGAGCTGACTGGTACGGCGGAACCGACTGATCTTGTTGAAAACCCTGGTTTCGAGCCGGTTGCGGGACTAAATACTCCGGCTGGGGCTGCATCGGTGCAACGTGCCCTACCCCGCCGCCGAATGGCGAACCACTCGGCACGGCCAGGCCACCAGCAGAATATCCCCCCGCACCCAGACCGACCGGTGGGTTGAACTGGCTGTATCCAACAGGCACTCCGTGAAGCATACCACTTCCGACAGTACCCACCTGATACACGTTATTGTCAGGCGTACCTTCTGTACGCCCCAACTTCCACAGATCGTGGTCGTTTGGATGCGTGTGATTGAAGCCCGGCAACGGCGGCACTTCATCCGGTTCCATCGGACGGACAATTTCTGGTGAAACTAGAATCAGTAATTCGGTTTCAACTTCGGACGCATTTTTGGACTGGAACAGTATCGGTCCGACGTAAGGGATGTCACCCAGCAACGGAATGCGACTGACATTGACCAGTTCCTGTCGTGAGAGCAATCCACCGATCGCAAAGGTCTGACCTTCCCGAAGCTCCACGGTGGTCTGAACTCGCTTGACATTCGTGCCAGGGATCCCGTTGACAGCATTGTTGTTGTTGAGTTCACTGAACTCAGGTACGACCTGAAGTCGAATGAGGTCCCGGTCCATCACAGTCGGAGTCACCACCAGACTGGTCCCGAAGCCTCGAAACGATGTCGCCTGACCTCCGCCCAGACCGATAATTGTCGGTACGGCAAATTCACCACCCGCCAGAATACTGGACGATGTGCCACTCATACAGGTCACCGTTGGTTCCGCCAGCAGCTTGACCGTACCGTTTGACTGCAGCCAGCGGACCAGTACCAGGATCTCGCCGTTTTCAAAAATACCGCTTAAGGTCGAACCTACTCCGGCACCCAGGTTTCCTCCGACAGCGTGCCGTGAATTATTGAATTCAACCGCCCAGTCGAAGCCGAAGTCCCGCATCTGGGAGCGATTGATTTCCGCAACGATGACTCGCATCATCACGTTGTATTCACCGGGGACAGAAAGCTCGTTGATCACAATGTCGCGGAAACCAATGTTCTGGCCTCCGCCGCCAACCTGACCTCCGCCGAAGTTTCCAGCCTGAGCGAAGTTATTCTGTCCGCCCTGATCGCCGAGATCATTGAATCGTCCAATCGAACGAAACACTTCGGCGCGAACAATCTGCA
>JAYUVA010000967.1:0-5519 GCA_043754375.1 Candidatus Kuenenia sp.
GCGAAGGTCCGCAATAAAAGTCATGCGATCACATTGGTAGGGCGTTTGCGCTTCGAAGGTTTCAAGAGGAGTTCGATTCCAAAACAGACGCGGCAGGAATTGCTGGATCGCAAGGCCGAAGAAACCGGAAACAGCGACGATCGCCAGCGAATACCACATGATCTGTTCGAGGAGTCCTCCCCAGCCGAATCCAGAATGAAAAAGGATAAATGGAATGCACAGGGTGCCAAGCCACAGATGCCCCTTCAGCCAGAATTGGGCACTGCCGATTCGCCTGATCCGCAATGGTTTCCGTGCCGCCAGCAAGCCGGCAAAAAGCATCATTGACGTCCCGATGACGCCAAAGAGCAGACCCATGGCGGATCCACCCGATGGTCCTTTGGGGCTGTTCCATGCATACGCCACGTACGACACGGCACCGGCAATCAAACTGATTCCCGAAAACAGCGCCCATGACAAATGGGAACGATCAATCAGCACCAGAGTTTTCCTTCTCGTTAACCAGGACGGGGCTTTAAAAAAGAGGTCAGGAACCAATAGCCAAATGGCCAGAAGGGTGCTCCGCACTATTGGTTCCTGACCCATTTTTCAAAGCTACGGATTGAAATGCAACAAACCCTCAACGCGAATTGCGGCATCATGCGGACAGGCGTAAACGCAGGCAGGTTGCCCGCTGGGAGTCGAGCTGCACTGATCACAGACAACGGCCTTCTCCTGAACGGTACGCAGGACATAACCCGGCCCCAGCAAATCCTTCAAATCAGGGCTAAGTTCCTGCGCAGTGTCCAGCAGATCCATCTGAATGGAGCCATACGGGCACTGGTCCGCACACTTGCTGCAACCGATGCAGTGGTCTGCAATCTGAATCTCACCTGTACTTCCTCGATTGATGGCCCCGACCGGGCACCCAATCATGCAGACCGGATCCAGGCACTTGCGACAGGTGACAGGGATGAGGTACTTATTCTGAAACCGAGGACCGTCAAGATACAGACGCGTTCTGCCGTCGTCATGAGCATCGACACAGGCCTTCACGCACTCCTGACACCGAGTGCAGCGATCCAGATCAATTACCATCAATGACTGGCCCCATGCCAGTCCCAGGACATCAAATTCCTTTGTCTGACTTCCGGCCTTGACGTTGGCGATCGACTTTTCCGCAATTTGATCTCGCAAGCGCCGTGACGCGATGATCTCATCGACGATCTGCGTAAATTGTTTTGATCTGGTACGCAGTTCCTGCAGCACATCGGCACCAATTCGAACGGCCTCCACTCGCTGCGGAATCAGGTTGGCCTGAGTGGCCGCCTTCTGACCTGAAGATGGATGGGTAAAGGCCAGACATGTGGCACTTCGATCCTCATTGCAGAGTACGGCAATCTCACCAATAATTTCGCCCCGACTGGCATAAGAGAGCGTCCGCCGGTTGTGCAGAACCGCCGCTCGTTTGCGAACACCATTCGGACACAAGCTCTCCAGCAGGACGCGATTAAAAATCCTGACCTCAAGTTCCCACCACTCGCTGGTCTTCTGCTGAAAATCTTCAAACAGCGTTGCATACTGTGCAAGATTGGCGTTCGCGACCAGTTCATCGGTCGTCTGCCCCATTGTCATGTGAATTTTTGACGCCTGCATCCATTTGTTGATGGCTCGTCGCAACGTCTGTTTCTGCTGTGCGTCAGCAGCAGTATCCGACTGGGCAAGCTGGCCGATCATTGTCCGCGATTCGATTGACAGTTCATTCCAGAACTTCACAGCCGCCGCTGTGCCTGTGCTGCAGGCCGACAGTTCGCGACAAATGACCGGAAGATCGTGCAGATCGCTGTCCCCAAGCAGGCACCCCAGATTCTGCGAAACTTTGACAACACCGGTACGGACGACATAACAACAATCGACTGTCGAATCATGTTGGTCGAAGATCACATCGCCCGCTTCAAACTCAACAAGCTCCAGTTTGTCGGCCAGCCATGTGTATTCGTCGTCCGTCAGTATGCGAAACAGTGGCAGACTTCGCACCTGCGTCTCCATCACCCGCGTCCGATACGTCTGATCCATACGCTTCCGATATTCGGCGTTGCCACGCAAAGCATCCAAAGCATTCCGCACCATTTCGATCATATAGACCGGATCATCTGCGAGACCTTCCGTGGCGATGACTGTTGCCGACCGCGGTGCGAGATTCATGCAACTCATTTCACCAAACAGATCGCCCTCGTACATGGGCGCACTCAGCGTGTTCATGTCGAGATCCTGTGGACCGTCATTCGGAATATACTCCGGAAGTTCAGCAGTCCCGGATCGATTACGAATGCGTCCACGCAGTTTGTCCATCAACCGATGCAGCAGTCCCCTGCGTTTGTTGCCGGTTGAAACAAGAAGCCTGGCATGCACGACTTCCCGAGGTGACGCACCTGGCTTGTTGGCGGGCGATTGCAGGGTCTGGGCGAGTCGTTCGATTTCACGTTCAAGCGCCTGTCGACGGCCGATATTGCCTGACCGCAGCGCGTCGCGCCGCCTCTGTAACTGCTCAATCTGCGTCATCCGGTCAGCAGACATCGCTTTGAGAGCTTCCTCGAAAGCCCCTTCTTCCGCTGACAATCCCCGGAGCAGGGCCTGCAGCACCTTGCATGCGTCGGCTCGCGTCAGGATCTGAAATGCCGTCGCGCCTGCTTCGCCCTGGCGACAGAGCACCCGACCTTTCCGGCATCGACGAAGGATCATGGATCCCGGGAAGTTCTCAGGCCCCGGTTTCATGCCGTCGAAAGGCGCGACTGCCTTCAATTCCTGCAGATCGTACACGCTCAATAGTTTGTCACCGGACGCAATCTCGTCGGCAACTTCCGTGATGTCGATGGGTATGTTTGTAAGAGCCATTCAATGTTTCTCAACTGATACTCGCTCAAAAAAGGGGTCAGGAACCAATAGCCAAATGGCCCAAAGGGTGCTCCGCACTATTGGTTCCTGACCCCTTTTTTGAACATGTAGAAAATGTGAGCCGCAAGGCGCTAGCCGCGGGTGTGTGTCTGCCGTGTTTTCAGTCGGACACCGGCGGCTAGCGGTCTGTTGATTTAATCGTAGGGTGCGTGCAGCGCTAGCGCAACGCACCACTTTGGGAAAGCGTGAGGAACTGGTGTGTTTCGCTAGCGCTGCACACACCCTACTTGCATCACTAAATCCACAGACCGCTAGCGCCTTGCCGCTCAGGTAAACCAAGTGCCATTGGCCGACCGTCAGCGTATCAGCGGCTCGAAGCCTGAGCAAGTCTCACGACTCCGGCGACAGCAAATCCTCTCGCTCATCCGCACGGAAAAAATTCACGGTGATTCCAGGCGCTGGATGCAGCACCACGGGACGGTGTTCTGGCGGTCGGCGATCGTCATAAGTTTATCGCCGTAATTTCCGCAAATCCTGACCGTGGTCGGCCGATCTCGCTAAGCTGCTCACATTGACCACCATGCGATCGCCTGGGATGATGTCCATCTGCGTCGCATGCAATCCCACCACATTTCTTCTTCCCCCGCCTTTTCTCTTCTGCCAGGGAGTCCCGCATGCTGACAATTTTTGGACGCAGGAATGCCTCCCGCCGGAGATTCTGCGATGGTGTCTCCCGTCGCGATTTTCTGACAATTGGCGGCATGGCACTCGGCGGAATCAGTCTCAGGCAGGCGCTGCAGGCGGAGTCTGAAACAAACGCGGAGCGGTCACACAAAGCGATCATCAATATCTATCTGCCCGGCGGGCCGCCACATCTGGATATGTGGGACCCGAAGCCCGATGCGCCAGCGGAAATCCGTGGTGAATTTTCGGCGATTGCTACGAAAGTCCCGGGGATCTTCGTCAGTGAGATGTTTCCTCGCATGGCTGAGTTGATGGACAAGTTTGTGCTTGTCCGGTCGCTGTCGGATTCCGACGGTGCGCACGATGCCTACCAATGTATGACCGGACGTCGCAAAGGGACTCGTCAACCACCCGGCGGCTGGCCCTCCGGGGGTGCATGGATTTCGAAGATGCAGGGGCAGGTCACTCCCGCGATCCCCGCAAATGTTGCCCTGATGTATCAAACCGGCAACCGCACGTGGGGCGAACCGGGCGACGGCGGCTTCCTTGGTGTGGCGCATGCTCCGTTTAACCTCATTGGTCGGGAAGCTCGTAGTCGACCAGAGAATATGACTTTAAATGGCATCACGCTCGAGAAGCTCCAGGATCGCACCAGTCTGATGAAGTCGCTGGATCGTTTTCGAAGGGACGCCGATCAGCGTGGGCAGATGGACAGTCTGGATGTCTACACTCAACAGGCGATGGGGATATTGACCACGTCGCGTCTGATCGATGCTCTGGATCTCTCCAAAGAAGATCCGCGTATCGTGGCACGTTATGGCCAAAGCAGCGAAGCATTTCAACGCGATGGAGCGCCACCGATGGTAGAAAACTTTTGTCTGGCGCGACGCCTTGTCGAAGCAGGAGCGCGATTCGTGTCATTGAACTTCAGTCGCTGGGACTGGCATGGTGGGGACGGCATGAATTATCCGAAGTGTCGTGAAGAATGTCCACGGCTGGATCAGGGCCTGGCGGCACTTGTGACCGACTTGCACGAGCGTGGTCTGGATCAGGATGTGTCAGTCGTGGTCTGGGGCGAGTTCGGTCGGACTCCGAAGATCAACGGCAACAACAGTCGCGACCACTGGCCGCAGGCCAACACGGCTGTGCTGGCCGGCGGTGGCATGCGGACTGGTCAGGCGATTGGTTCCACGAATCGCTACGGTGAACAGCCTCAACTTCGCCCGGTCACGTTTCAGGAGGTCTTTGCCACGCTGTACCATTGCGCCGGCGTGGATGCTCAGAATACTCGCGTCTTTGACCTGTCTGGCGTCCCTCAATACCTCGTTGACCCGGGCAATAAGCCACTTCACGAGCTGGTTTAGCGGGTTGTTGAGTTTCGTAGGGTGCGTGAAGCGTAGCGCAACGCACCACATGGGAAATCGCAAGAAAATGGTGTGTTCCGCTGTCGCTGCACCCCCCCCCTGCCTGAATGCACTGTTCGTCAGATCGGTATGCATGGAATGGATGAAGCAGATTTCATCGACCATTTCACCGACATCCGGAAAGATATCGCTGACCCACTTGCCGCACTGGCCATACTGCCTGAAGCCGTAAGGCGACTTAATTGAGAACCCGGCTCGCCGAAGAACCGCTTCGCTGCGCATCGCGGTCACGGACAAGACGGCTGAGGGCCTTGAAAGAATCGTGGCCCGCTCGTTCACACCATTCGAAGGCGATTGCTTCTGCGGTCGTGATGATGACACCAGCGCTTGCCATCCGGTCCAAAGCCCATCGATGATCGTCGGGGTGCCGGCTGCCAACACAATCTGCTGCCACAAAAACCTGAAACCCGCTCTCGAAAAGCTCCAGCGCCGATTGGAGCACGCAGATGTGCGTTTCAATACCCGCAAGCACAAGCTGCTGCGCCTTCGGACGCGGATGTTCCAGTGCGGATGCTGCCTCCTGAGCAGTGGGAAGCA
>JAYUVA010000968.1:0-2925 GCA_043754375.1 Candidatus Kuenenia sp.
GAACCAATCCGAGGTTGTCATTCTTAAGCATTGGGAAGAATTGACATTTGCCGAAATCGCCGAAGCACTTGGACTGTCCCAGAATACTGTGGCAAGCCGATATCGATATGCCATGGAAAAACTCCAGCGAAGCCTTGAATCACTCGTTCGATAGCCCCCCCCGAATTCTCCCGCCTGTTGTATGTCGTGCCGTTTTTTGGACTGGAAGTGTGACGAATATGAGTGATCCTTTTCTGAAGATTCCGGGACCCTCGCTGCCGGAGCACAGCCTGCTGCGAGATGCCGGTGCGTTACCTCAATTGACGTCTGGTCTCCGCAAACGTGTGGTGCTCAATGTGCATAAGCAGGTGCGTTACGGACGCTGGGCCGATCGTGCGCGTGTGGCTGGAAGTGTCATCGCCGCTTGTCTGGTGGTGTTAATGGTCTGGAATTTTCGCTGGACCGGTCACCAGAAGACTCGGACATCAAAACAGTCGCAGGACACTGTGCAACACGATGCACCGACCACATATCCTGCCTATATCAGTCCCGGCAGAAATCCCGAAGACGCTGATGCCGATGCAAAGACAGATGCCGATGGAAAGCCACTCCCTCAAGGTGGCCCGTCTATTCGCCGTGAGTCCATTCCCGAGATGCGGGAACTCAATCAAATGATCGAAAAGCTGCAGAGCCGCCAAAATGTGCTGTGCGGATTTCTGCCGTATCTTTAGGAGTCTGTCACTCAATCGTCATTTCATTGATATCGAATTCCAGCTGATCTTCCGGAGCATCGTCTGCGCCGCTGATGGATTGCAGCCATTCCCGTGAAGGCCAGTTGAACGGGCGGAAGCGGTCGGCGGTTCCCGTTTGATCGCGGTACAGAATTGCGCGGCCCGGACTGAGAGCAGCGGCGACCGGCGTATCAATCAGACTGGCCGAATCCGTCTGATTCATGCGGAAGGCAATGCGGTTGTCGAATTCGCGCAACAGCGACGTCGATAACCATCGCATGGCGTTGCTGAACGTGTCGGACCAGATGATGACGTGAATTCCCACCAATGGCCCTTTGCGAATCAGGTCACCCAGCATCGTCGCGGGCGTCACTACCTTTGCAGCGCCGAAGCCCGACATTCCATAATCGTCTTCATCGCGCCGCAGAGCGCGGAATTGCCCGATGTTGCGGATCGCTAAAATCACTTCCGGACTGTCAGGCGGAGCATCTCCGCTTTCCCGGGCAGTCAGCTGCTGCCAGAGATCGCTGACGACGCAATCCGCTTCTTTGACTTCGGCAAGTCGAAAGCGGCTCGCGATTTCCGGCGTAAACGTTTCGGCAAAGCGTGACTGTGACGCTTGATCTCGTCCATCGTGCAGCAGGATGAGCTGCGATGTTCTGTCGTCCGATGGTTTGGCAGAACGAACCGACCAGCTGACGATCGTGGATGCCAGAATTGTGTCGGCCAGATCTCCTTCCTGACCAACAATCAACACGTTCTGGCCACCGGATCTTCGAAACTCAATGCACATCGGCGCGGCGATTGCTACGGGCTCACCAATCCATGCAGGCAGAGTATCCACAAAGTGTCGCGTGGCATCCGGCGTACTGGAAAGCCATGCATTGAGCGGGCTGCAGAGTTCCAGGCTGGGGGCGACATTGCCTTCAAAGACAATCATGCGGCTGTCGGAATGTTGGTGATAGTCGGGCCGCTGAATCATGGCGCGGATCATTTCTTCACGCTTCGCTTCATCCAGCCATGCGATCTGAAACGGATGATTGCCTTCAATCATACCGTTGGCGTCGTTGTAGATCGCTTCACCGGGGCGCGTCAGCAGGCGGGCAGCAGAGTTTTCTTCGCTCAAAATCAAATGTGCATCGCTGTCGCTGCACTGCAATGCAATTCTCACCCCGACCTGGCCCATGGTGCTGCGGGCCAGTGAGTACGCTCCTCCCAGTGTCTGCGATCCAAGCAACACGTGAATTCCAAACGCCCGGCCCTGCCGAACCAGGCGGTCGAGCAATAACGATGCACGTGACGAAACACGATCCTCCGTTGTGAAAAATTCCTGGAACTCGTCGATCAGCAACAGCAGACGCGGCATCCGTTCGCCCGGGAACTTCCGGCGGAACGAAGGAACGTCCTGCACGCCTCGAATACGAAACAACTCACCGCGTTCCTGTAACACTTCGTCGAGGCGTTCCAGCACACTCAGACCGAATTCCCGATCACTCTCAATCGCCACGACACGGGCATGAGGCAGCTTGTTGGCGGCGTAGGTGCGAAATTCAACGCCCTTCTTAAAGTCGATCAGATAAAACTGAATTTCATCAGGACTGTAATACAGCGCCAGATTGGTGATCAGAATATGCAGCAGGGTGGATTTCCCGGAACCCGTCTTGCCAGCCACCAGGACGTGTTGACTGGTGCCACGCCCCAAACGCATAAATTGCAGCCGCGCAGCGCCGGCACGACCAATGGGAACGTCCAGTCCTTCGGCGGAACATTGACTCCAGATGTCATCCGGCTTTGGAGCAATGCGACTAAACGACACCTCAACCCGCCGAGCGTCTCGCGACTGTTCGCCAACAGCGCGGACGAGGCTGACGTAATCAGCGGAATCCGGTGGTGCGAACGCTTCGAATTCAGTGGAACCCGGTGTCGCAAGACGTGGAATCACATGTCCATCTGCGACAGAAAACTGCGTACAGTATTCGTGCAGATTGTTGATGTCGAACGAACGTGGAATCGGCTGATTCGGAGACCATGTCAGGATCGTATGCACACCACACCGCGGGCCACTCGTGAGAATGCTCGTCAAATGCCGGGCCGCCTCTTCGGTAAACGCATCGGGAAATCCGGCGACGACAACAAAATGATATGGTTCCGCCACCTCGCCAGCAGCGGCGTTGTAGTCTTCGATCGACTCAAATTCACTGCGGAGATACGTCTG
>JAYUVA010000969.1:0-4550 GCA_043754375.1 Candidatus Kuenenia sp.
GCTCTGTCTTCACCCTGTAAACTCGGTTTTTCAACTGCATGTAGAATCGGGAAAAGTCAGGAATTGTTTTACCTGTGAGACGTTATTGATGATTCCGCCGCTTCGTTTCCGATCTGTTGCGTTCCTGATTGTAGTGGCCTGTGCAACCGCGTGGGCTCAGGACGAGTACCAGCCAAACATCGCCGGTGCATCAAAGGATGCCGAACTGGCTTTGAAAGGGTTTGTGCTTCCGGAGGGCGTCAAGGGTTCGCTGCTGGCCGCTGAGCCGATGGTTGCCAATCCAGTGTCGTTCACGATCACGAATGACGGGCGATTGATCGTGTGTGAGACGTTTCGCCAGGAACTTGGTGTCGAAGACAATCGCGGTCACATGAACTGGCTCGAAAACGACCTGCAACTGGAATCCGTCGAAGAACGCGCGGCGATGTTTCGCAGGTACATGGGCGATGACGTGCAGAAGTGGGCGAAGGAACACGACCGCCTGAGGATGCTGCAGGACACGGACGGCGACGGCACGTATGATCGCGATACAGTGTTCGCCGACGGCTTCCATGATGTCGTTGAGGGAACCGGTGCTGGAGTCCTGGAACACAATGGCCGCATCTACTATACCTGCATTCCGAATCTCTGGAGCTTTGCCGACGCGGATCGCGACGGAGTTTCCGATGATCCGCAGTTGCTGCATCATGGATACGGTGTGCGCGTCGCCTTTCGCGGTCATGACATGCACGGTCTGGTCGTCGGCCCCGACGGCAGGATCTATTTCAGCATCGGAGATCGCGGCTTTAATGTCATTACGAAAGAAGTCACGCGCCTGAAACGGGTTGATACCGGTGCGGTGTTCCGCTGTGACGCAGACGGTTCGCATCTGGAAATCTTCGCGTACGGGCTGCGCAATCCACAGGAGCTGGCGTTTGACGACCAGGGCAATCTCTTCACCGGCGACAACAATTCCGACAGCGGCGACCAGGCGCGCTGGGTGTACGTGGTCCAGGATGGCGATACTGGCTGGCGGATGTACTATCAGTATCTGGATGATCGTGGTCCGTGGAATCGCGAGCGCATCTGGTATCCGTATCGAGCCGACGACGAAACATCCGCCGTGCAGCCGGCGGCGACGTTGCCTCCCATTGCGAATCTGGGCGATGGTCCATCGGGGCTCACATTTTATCCGGGCGTCGGCCTGCCGGATCGCTATCAAGGCCACTTCTTCATGGCCGACTTTCGCGGCACAGCTGGCAACAGCGGCATTCGCAGCTTTACAAATACGCCGAAGGGTGCAACCTTTGAACTGGCCGATGCACATCAGTTTATCTGGTCGATTCTGGCGACGGATGTTGACTTCGCACCAGACGCGAGCATGATTGTCAGCGACTGGGTCAATGGCTGGAACGGTGAAGGCAAAGGTCGACTTTATCAATTCTCGCATGAAGTTGATTCCGCGAACGCCAAAACAGCAGATTCAGTCGAGTTGCTCGGTGGCGGAATTTCAAAATCCAGTGTGGCGGATCTGGTGAGATTATTGACGCACGCGGATCGTCGCGTCCGCCAGCAGGCGCAGTTTGAACTCGTCCGACGCAATGAGCTGGATGAGTTGATGACGATTGTCCGCACTGCAGGCCATGACGTTGCGCGATTGCATGGACTGTGGGGCTGCTGGCAGGTCGGCCTGTCGTCGGCGGAAAATGCGAATGCTGTCAATGGCTTGATCCGCGAGATGCTGTCGGATCGGTCGAGCGGATTTTCGACGGAATTGCAGACACAAGCGCTCAAGGTGATGACCGATCTCGTGTCACGCTACCGTTTCGCTGCTGTGGACGGCGAGATGAGAAAGGACTTGGCAACGCTCTGCAGGGAACTCACCAGTCGCGACGATTTGCGGCTGGCGGGATTTGCGGCGACCGCCGTGGGAACTCTTGGCACGGCGGACGACGCACAGTCCCTGCTGACTTTGCTGGATCGCAACAACAACATCGATCCTGTTGTGCGTCATCAGGCTTCCATGGGATTGTTGAAACTGGCGGAACGACATCCGGGATTACTGGATGATCTTGCCGACTATGCAGGCACACCGGGACGACTGGGTGTCCTGCTTGCCATGCGGCGGCAGGGCAATTCCGCCATCGCTCAGTTTCTGAAAGACGGTGATTCGTCGCTGGTCGCGGAAGCCGCCCGAGCGATCAACGATGAACCAATCGAAGCCGCACAGTTTGCTCTGGCCGATCTGCTGGGAACTCCTGGTCTGGACGACAATACACTGCGACGCAGCATGAATGCCCGTTATCGTCGAGGGTTCGCCGATGATGCATCCGCAGTAGCACGCATCGCAGCCGGTGCAGGCTACTCAGCGGCCGTGAGAGCAGTCGCCGCAGAATTGCTGGCAACATGGAACAAGCCGCAGAACCTTGACACTGTCACAGGCCGCTGGCGTCCATTGCACTCGCGCGAAGTGCAGGGGCTGGAACAGGCAGTCAGTCCTCATCTTCCGGGGATGCTGGCAGGATCGGCTGAGCTGCGTCAAAAAGCAGTGGATATCGCCACGGAACTTGGAATTCAGGATATGGTCCCGGCGCTGCAGGCCATCATGCATGACACCAACCTTGATGACGCACTGCGGACCGCTGCATTTCGTGCCCTGTCAAAACTGTCGCCGGATGTCCCGGCAGTGCTACTGTCCGGCCTCAAGGATCCTTCCGAATCAGTACGCTTGGCAGCGGTCGAAATTGTGACGCAGCGTGAACCACAGAACGCAGTGCCTCGACTGAACGAGTTGCTCGATACCGGCAGTCTGAGAGCCCGGCAGACGGCATTGCGTTTGCTGGGGCCGATTCGAAGTGAAGAGTCGCAGGCCGCTCTGGTGAACGCCTTTGATCGATTGAAGTCACAGCAGTTTTCGACGGGAGCCGTATTGGATCTGATCACCGCAGCGGAAGTGCGCGGTTCAGCAGAACTCAAAGCGGCTGTTGCTGAGTTTCGTAAGCGCCAGCAGGAAAGCGGGACGCTGCTGGGTTTGTGGAATGAATGTCTGGATGGTGGCGACGTCGAACGCGGAAAAACGCTGTTCTTTGGTCGAAGTGCGGCGGCGTGTCGAAGGTGTCATAAGGTGGCGGGCAGCGGCGGCGAGGTCGGGCCCGATCTGTCAAAGATCGGCAAAGAGAAAGATCGCAACTATCTCCTGGAAGCCATGGTCGATCCCAGTGCAAAAATCGCAAAAGGTTTTGAGACGGTGATCATCGTAACGACGGAAGGCAGGATCCATTCAGGCATCCTGAAGAGCGAGGACGATTCCGTCCTACAGCTCATGACACCGACCGGTGCCCTGGTCTCCGTGGCGAAGGACGACATTGATGAGCGAGCCAACGGCCAGTCCGGGATGCCACAGGACATTGCAAAGAATCTGACTCGAGCGGAAATCCGGGATCTTGTCGAATACATGACAACGCTGCAGTCAGAACCGACTGCGGCGCATGGGAAGCATGAGTAACATCGTCTGCAGGATGGACATTCATGTCCGTCGCACGGCCGTACAACGCTGTCGAAGCGAAGGTCATTGTGCCTTGACAACCGTTCGATAATGCGGCGGTGGTCGGCAAATAACTCGAACATGAATGTCCATGCTACGTAAACCGCATTCTTGTGAGCGACCAACGGAAGCGGCCCATGAGGTTCCGAGCGGCAGCTCGCTTCGGGTCCAGGGCTTTCAGCTCTTGTTACGGTTCCAGCGGCATTTCCATCACCAGATAGCCGCTGTCCAGAAATCCCAGTCGCCGATAGGTTGCTGTCGCGGTTTCATTCTGATGTGCGACATACAGCCGCACGCAAACCGCATCGCAGCGCAGGCGTGTCAGTTCGACAGCGCGTTCAAACAGTAATCGGAAGACCCCTGCTCCGCGTTTTTCAGATGCTACGTAAACGCTTTGCAGCCAGATCATCCAGCCGTTACGCCAGTCGCTCCATTCTCGCGTCAGCATGATCTGACCGATGATGCCTGTTTCATCTTCCGCGATGAAATACTGCACTTCGTCACCGAGTTCCAGCCCGCGACTTACACCTGCGTCCACTATGGTGCGATCGAGGACTTTGTTCTCTGTTTCCAGTGCCAATCGACAATTGTATTCCGTGATCACTGTGACATCGTCCGACGTGGCGGCTCTTATGACGATATTCATCGTTTGTTGCCTTAAGAGTTAAGATTCGGTTGTACGTTCTACGTTTTTGCATAGAACGTATATGTCGTATAGGACGTATTTTCGGCGACCGAATCACACATCCAAACCCAGCATGCGCATCAGGGCAATGGCGTTGCTGCGTTCGACGACGCCGTCGCGGAGTGCGTAGTCGAAAGTCATCTGACCGTCGGTGATCTTGTCTTCAAAATGTTTATTCACGGCCTGATCAGACATTGAATCGGCGATCTGCGTCAGAGCCAGATCGTGTGTCGTGACAATGCCCAGTGCATGACGGGCGACAAGGGAGCGGATGACGGCTTCCGCACCGCGACGACGGTCGTGCGAGTTTGTGCCGTTGAGGATTTCGTCCAGCAGAAACAG
>JAYUVA010000970.1:0-2855 GCA_043754375.1 Candidatus Kuenenia sp.
CGGCCAGGCGCAACTGACGGCCCGTGAAGCACTTCTGCGCCCGAAAAAGCGTTTCAGGCGGTTCATTCGGTCATCCTCGACAGCCGGAATGCCGATCAATCCCTTGCCAGAGCGTCAATCGCCCTGTAGACTCCCTGCATCACACCCGTCGCACCGCTCTTCGTTTACTCGAATGACGTGCATCAAGGACGGGTTCTTTTTTTGCGCTCTTTCGGATGCTCCGGTGGAGGTTGACGCATGAATGCTCAATCTTCGAACCCCCGGCCCTCCTATCAAAAACCGTGGCTTTCGTACGCCGATCAGGTAGCGAAACTCGTGTCCCGCGGTCTTACTGTCACAGATCATGCCGCCGCTGAGCGTTTCCTGTCGCACGTCAATTTCTACCGGTTCAGCGGCTATTGCCTGGCGTTCGAGCAGCCGCGACGTTCCTTTCCGCAAGGAGTGACGTTCGAGGACATCTCCGGAGCCTACGCATTTGATGTCACGCTTCGTGATTTGCTGACCGACGCTTTGGAAGTCATTGAGATCGATGTCAGGGCTTGGCTCGCGTTTCATTTCGGAAAGAAGCATGGAGCGTTTGGACACACCGATCCCGCCAATTTTTTCGGCAAGTTCGATCACGCCAATCTCATGGTTCGACTGCAGGAAGAAGCCGATCGTTCCAGCGAGTTGTTCATCAAACATTTTCGATCGAAATATGCCGAGTATCCTGACCTGCCCGTCTGGATGCTCACCGAGGTGATGTCGTTCGGCACGTTGACCCGGATGTTCCGCGGAATGGACCGCCGCGACCAGAAGGCGGTGTCGTCACGGTATGGTTTGCAGGCCGTCACCTTCGGCACGATCCTTTTGCATTTGGTCTATGTTCGTAATCTGTGCGCACACCACGGGCGGTTGTGGGACCGTGTGTGGTCGATCAAGCCGACGTTGCCCGCTGGACCACAGTGGCAGCGACCTGCCCTGCCAGGCAATGATCGCCTGTTCTCGACGCTGTGTCTCGTTCAGCACCTGCTGAATGGCTGTCCGGCAATCGGTAGTTTTGCCCCCGACTGGCGTGACCAGTTGCATCGTTTGCTTCGGACACCTCCGAATACGCTCAATGCCTTGACCTGTATGGGCATGCCAGCCAACTGGGACCAACACACAGTCTGGAAATGACGTTGTGAATTATTGACTGCTGTCCACGGAAATCCGAACACCCTTCTATCGCCAATGGAAACGTTAACTCAAATGGATCGGCACAGAAACTCAGTTTTTCTCGTTGAATTGGCGGTACATCCGGCGTTCGCCGAAGAGCCAGCGGGGAAGACGACCGACCAAGTCACCGACCATGTGACCGACCATGTGACCGCGCAAGTGACCGCGCAAGTGACCGCGCAAGTCACGGAGTGCTGTCGGGAGCCGAATTCCGATCGCGAAATCATGGGCATCCTTTGGGATGACGCACTGGAAGACATGTCAAAGCAACTATTTGGTGCCACTACTGCAATCAGGAGCGATCGAGCCGACCATTCCAGATAAACCCCGCAGCAGCAAGCAGCAGTACCGTATTACCCCAGCCGGACGTGTCGTGCTGGACGCACGACAAAGCGACTTATGAACGAAACAGTTCGACGGCCCGTCCCGGAATTTCCGGGGTCGATAGCCATTATGGAAAAAACCACTCCGTGACATCACATACATTTTGTATACGCCAACGGTCTAAGAACAGGAGAACTGACCCATGCCCCGTCCGCTCGAAGTCGAAGTTGCCAATTTCATCTGTCGCTTTGGCAAGCCAGTGCTACTTGATCTCCTCGACGAGATTGTGCTCCCGGCTTACTTCTCGGACGATCGGCGTACATACAAGGAGACCGAGTACTTCTTTATGGATCAGACGTTCCGTTACTTGGTAAAGAACGATGTCAGTTCCCTGGCTCTGTGCTGCCGTTTGGTCAAGAACACGATCATTCGTCGGCACCAGATCTATAGGAAGGAAAAGGGGATCGTCCCTGACCCGCAATCGCTCGAATCAGCCCCAAGCGCAATTGCAGTTCTGCTTCTTCAGAGCCATCGGCTTCTTTACGTCCGCGAGGTGCCAAGTGCGCCGAGCATGACCGTCTTTGGAAGCACATTCTCAAACTTCATGAAGTCAAGGGTAATGGACTACCGCCAATCACTTTACTAGCAACGCAAGAACGCTGGGAAGAAGCCAAAGAAAAAGGACATCAACGAAGAAATTCAGATCCCGGACGTCAGTGTCGTCCCCGTGGTAAGCAATGAATCCCTCAAAGACTTCGTTGCCCGTTTTGACATTTTGAACAGTCTAAAGATTGAGGTCGCTGCGACAAACAATGAACTCGACAACGAAGATTTCTTCAAATCGCTGCGAATCCGAAAGACCGAAGTCGGAAGCACTCGGACTGTTGTCCAACATGCAAACTCGAGTGGTCTTAATAAGCAGGGTTGCTTGAAACAGGTGCAGGCAGCCAAGCAGGGAAACCTTCTGATCGAGATGCGATGAACCGACAACAGCGGCGACGAACTTAAGGGAGATAACGAGGCATTCTCGGTTCGTGCGAATCTTCCGACTGCTTCAAGCAACGTCCAAAAGTGCGCCGATGCAGCGTATGCCAAATACAACGAACTGATTGAGTCTGAGGTAGTTCAGATAGGGGAGCCTGTCGATGACTACTCCGAAAAGCTGAAGGCAAGCTTTAAGAAGCATACACAGGCGCACAAGAATGGTTGACCAACAAGAACCAGATCGCCAAAGCATCCTTCAGGACCTCTTACGCGAGAAGAGTCTCTGGGCGGTATACGTCAGATCGCGGTCGATACCATTTTCGTGGCTGAACAATGCAGCGGGGGTGATT
>JAYUVA010000971.1:0-7680 GCA_043754375.1 Candidatus Kuenenia sp.
TTCTGAGAGAGTGAGATGCATAAATTGCAGTAGACTTCTCAAATCGCCCAGCGCGGGCTTTGCCCGCAACCCAAAGTAGCCATCACGCTCCGCCGTGATGAGCATTTGTCAATCGACATTCATCAACCAGGACAGAATTCCACGATCTCCGCCTGCATGGGCTGAAGGACAGTCAGCGGAGACGCTTCATTCATGTGGCCCAGTTCGAGGCTCGTCACGGCGGAGCGTGACGGCTACATTACGATTTGCCCGTCACCCAGGCCGCAACTTGTTGATACTGACGTTGACGTACGAAAACAACCTTCACAAACCGCCGCCTGATAATCTTTGCGGCGCAACAAGAAATCAACTGTTAGTAGTGCAAATTCACCCGGCGCGGGCTTTTCCCGCAACCCAAGCAAGAGCGTGAAAGAAATTTTAACCGCAGATTTCACAGATAAGCACACGGCGACTCATCCGTACCATCCGCGAAATCCGCGGTTAGAAAACTGCGATTGGAAACACAACGGCATCCCAAATGCACCGCATAAACTTCCGCGTCCTGCGCAGATTTTCCACGTTAGCAGTATGGAATGCTCAAATCGTGAATTCCGCCGTACAAGATTTCGTCAATCGACTCCTGTACCAGCATACGGGTCGCAACGCCCAAATGATGAAGATTTTCGGTGCGATCCTGTCAATGCTGGCTGCTGCCGTTCCAGGTTGTAATCCTCAGGATGTGTCAAACTCTGAAGAACGCCAGTCAGTCGATGGTTCTGCAGGAAAGGTCACATCCCGTCGAGTGGAACCAAGTGAGGCAAAGTCGAACCCTGAAATGGCCCCCGCTGCGATCGTGGCCGCAAGGAGAATCTCGTTTGTAGATGTCGCGGCGGAGCGAGGTCTGGACTACGAATGGCCTGAGCAGCCGAGACCCATGACGGCACTTCATGCTTTTGGAGCCGGATGTGCTGCGTTTGACGGCGACAATGATGGCTGGCAGGACGTGCTGCTTGCATGTGATCCCTATCCAAAACTGTATCAGAATATCGATGGTGCCAGCTTCAAAGACGTGACGCAGGCCAGCGGACTCACTGCCGTGGACGGTGATTGGATGGGCTGCGCGACAGGCGATTACAACGGCGACGGCCTGCTTGATGTTCTACTCACGGGGTATCACCGCCTGGCGCTCTACAAGAACGTTGGAGGGCTGCGATTTGAGTTAGCCACCGAAGAGGCAGGACTTGACCCTGTCAACACTGGCCATTGGGGTTCCGGTGCAGGATTCATGGATCTCGATGGCGATGGATGGCTCGATCTGGTGATCTTGAACTACGTCGTGTTCGGGCCGGATTCCAAACAGTATTGCGAACACCGCCCCGGCGTGCTTTCCGGTTGCAATCCGAGAGTGACATACCCACCTGAACTGGGGGAAATCTGGCGAAATACGGGCTCCGGACGCTTTGAGCCTGTTCCCCAGTCCCACGGAATGGACACCACTCATGGAATGGGGCTGGTGCTGGCGTTCATCGACCTCGATGACGATGGCCTCATCGACTTCTATATCGGGAACGATGGTACTCCCGCCGAACTGATGCACAATCTGGGTAACATGCATTTCGAGAACATCGCAAAGTGGGCAGGTGTCGCTGAGGCAGATCGTGGAGTCGCAGCCGCAATGGGAGCAGATTGGGCCGACTACGACGCCGATGGGATACTGGACCTCGTGATTACAGACTGGGAGGGAAAAGGATCGACTCTCTTTCAAGGCATGGGATCAAATGTATTCCTGAATCGTTCGCAGACGACCGGATTAACTCACCAAACAGCCAATCGAATGGGCTTCGGCACTAAATGGGCCGATTTCGAAAACGATGGCTGGCCGGATATCTTCTCAGTCAACGGACATGTCTACGACAATTCAGCAGAAATCAATGGGCCAAATTCCCCGTTCCGTCAATCGATCAGTCTCTTGTCGAATCACAAAGGGAAACAGTTTGTGGACATCGTCATTGGGTTCGGTGAAGATGTCCAGCGAGCGATTGTCGGTCGCGGTTCGGCAACGGCAGATTTTGATAACGATGGACGCATTGATCTGCTGGCTGTTGATTTTGAAGGCCCCGTGATGTTGCTGATGAACAGGACAGCGGCAACCCACCATTGGATTACCCTGGACCTTCGAGGCGCTGCTCATAATGTTTTTGCATACGGAGCGCACGTCACAGGAAAAGTCGGCGAGCGTATCTGGACTTCCGACGTGTCGCCTGCCTCCAGTTACCTTTCATCGAGCGATCTGCGGATTCATTGGGGATTGGGGGAATCGAGCAGCCTTGATTCGATCACAATCCGCTGGCCTTCTGGTGCCAAACAGACATTGACGGACATCGCGGTTGACCAGATCCTGCGCGTTGTGGAAGATGCCGGGCTGCAATGACTTATCATCTCGCATTCATGGATATTGTCTCTGCAAAACGATCAAAGACAGTGGCCGCGTCCTCCATGCCAATTTGCCGTGACAAGCGGGCGACGTCCCTGGCAGCCTTGGCATTATCAATTGATATTGCAGCGAGGCTGACCCGTAACTTTGAAATCAAAAGTGAACGCTGCATGAGAGCTTCACTTTCCGCTTTCTTCCCCTGCCCTGCGAGTGCTCTTGTAAGTCCCATGAGGCAAGTTGCATTGGGCGGATCAATTTCAAGAATGCGGCGAAAGTGCTTTTCCGCTTCCCGCCATTCTTTCTGGTGAAGAGCCCATTGACCGCGCTGCTGTGTGAGTAACCAGGGCTCGTTATCCCGGAATTCAGGCGTTTCGGACAGCACTTTTGAAAACACGGACCAGTCATTCATCTCGAAGTCACACTCGAGAAGAAATGCCACCGTGCGGAGGTCTTGCGGATTCTCAAGGTGCAGTATCGAGAGCCGCCTTCGGGCTTCCTCTAAATGCCCTTGCCCCGTGAGGTATCGAGCTTCAGCATTACGCAAGTGCCGATTCATGGGGTCAAGCTTGAGGAAATCGCGGACCCGATCGCTCCCAAACGCCGTTTGCCATATCAGCAAGGACTCATAATAGTACTGCTTTGCATCATTCACATCCGCTTGATCATCCTCGATGAGCGCTTTCAGAACCTTGTGCCGTTCCTCATGCCGCAGCTCCACCGAAAAAATGAGACTCAACCAGCGTCGGGCATGGACAACCTGACGCTCGCTCAGGGGAATGCCATTCTCCAATGCCTTCAGGAACCCGGAAAAACTGTCCTCCGCACGCTGAACCTGATCGGTCTGCGCCAGAAGTAGCCCTTCTTCGTATCGGGCGGATCGCCCATAGCGAACGTGTTCTGGCGGAATTCTCTGATAGCAGGCAATTGCTTTTCCGAAGTCCTCATTCCTCGCAGCAATCTCTGCAAGTGTCATCAACACATCGAAGTGGTCTCCGTCACGGTTGAACTGATGTCTGAATTCTGCCGAAGCCTCATCATAGTCGCGCCTTGAGACACCTGGCGGAATTTGAGGGAACATCCCGCGGAACACAATCAGACCGCCAAGCGCGACGAATATGCACGCACACAGCAGCAACCATCTTCGATGGCGCGGGCGTTGACCAGGAGATTCAATATCCGAACCATCGTTTGAGTGGATCACAATCGCCACCGTATCGATCAAACATCCAGCGAAGCCCTTGAAGAATCTCCGCCGATAGACTTCACAAGGCTGAGGATGTAACGCACGCGGTTGAGGTTGGCACATTTGTTTAACCGCGTGGGCAACGCCCCTCGCGTGGGAATACACGAAGCGGTACGCTGACCGCAGGTAACTGATGAATTGATGGGTGGCCGTGGTTGGAGGGCGCCAGCCCGAATCCTTGACTTTACCCACATCTTTTCTATGCGCACTCAACCCCAACGGCGTTTAACAACAAAGCCTGGGGTCGCCGTGGCAGCGGCGCACACCAGGAAATGTTGTGAAACCCGTACCGGGTTGAATCGCACGATTTTCCTCCGCAAGATCCTCCTCGGTGCTGCGAGGCATTTCCCTGGTGAAATCCTCGCCATTGCCTGCGGTGAAATAAAAAATTCAATTTTTCAACACAAATGTGGGTAACGTTAAGGCCCGAAACCCCGGGGCTTCCATCGCTCCGCTCAGTCCAGCCCGGGCCACCCGATCCATCAATGCAAGTGTGACAGTGCCACCTGCGAAGAGCGGTTTTCTCAGGGGTTCGTGTTCTTCTCCTGTTCCACTGCGTTTCGGCACGCAATCGCTGCCATCTCCCATCGCTTTGCTATTTCGGTTTGCCCCAGGGATTCTGCAATCGAGGCCAGTTCCTGTCGCACTTCCACGTTTTCAGGTTCCTTGCCAGCCAGTAACACAGCCGCACTAAAACGTTCATGCAGTTTGTTCGATGCATCTCGCTTTTCCATTTCACGTTGCCATGCCTCAGTCTGGCCAAGCTTTAGATACGCCATCGCCAACTGATAACGAGCCGCTGAATGGTGAGGATCCTGCTTCAGCAACTCCGTCAACGGTTCGATCGCGCCCTGCGGGTTGCCATCAAACAGTTGTTGTGTTCCGAACAAAAGGAGCGCCCGGGGATCCTGCGAATTTGCAAGCATTGCTCTTGCCACAGCGTCCCGAGATTTGTCAGGTTGTCCGAGCCCGTCATAGCAGTCGGCCCTGAGTGCCCACACAGTGGAAGTCGCTTTGGAATTTCTCAGCGATTCCAGGGCCTCTTCAAATTCGTTTCGACCTACAAGCAGGGCTGCGAGATCCACTTCGATATCGGGCTGCGGAATATTCTTCCCCAATTTCAAGGCGGTTCGATAGTGTTCAATCGCCTTAGCAAAGAGAGATTGATCGGTACACATAGAGCCCAATAGCCGATGTGGGCGATAGTCCAGCGGATTGAGCCGCGTCGCTTCGGTCAGTTCGGACATGGCTGCCGACTGCATCCCCATGTCATAGTAAACCGCACCAAGCCACCGGTGCGCCTCAGCATTACCGGGATCTTCGCTTACCAAGGTGGCAAGGACCTGCCCCGCATCTGTGAGGTTCCCAATGCGATAAAGCGCCTGACCTGCGTAAAGAAGTGCAGGAAACCTGATTGCCCCTTCCGGTTTCGTGCCGGAGAACTCGCGAAGTGCCCTTTGAACTTTGCCCTCGTTGAGCAAGACACAGCCACGGAGTAGACTTGCGTGCTGTTGAAACTCCGGATATCTCTCCAGTACCGATGCGGCTCTGGAAACCTCTTCCAAATCCTGTTTCTCAACTGCCGCCAAGCCGCGTGAGAAAACTTCCGCAGGGCTTTCTCGAAACCAAAACCACGCCCCCGCCGCGCAGGCAGCAAAGGAGGTCAGCAAGGCCAACAGTTTTAGTTTGGTTCGGGTCGTGTTCATACTTGCCGTTACATTTTTCGCGGCGAGAAATGACGTGTCTTCTCACCTGCATATGTCGGCATTTTCGTTTAACGGCGAGCCGCAGCCGAAACGTGGCGACGACGCCTGCGGCTGCCGTTAAACATTAAGCTATGCTCCGCAGGCTCGCAAATGAGTCCGGCGAGCGAAGCGGCGTGAGGCCTCCGGTATCTGATTTTTGTACCGGCAAGCTGACGCATGCCGCTCGCCAATCTTCTCACGCATGCCCGCGCAGAGTATGAAGCTCTCCCCGACCGCGCGGACAAAAGTCGCGCCGCCCGGGCTTACGCGCGGGGCGATGCCCACGCGGTTAAACGAAATCCTATCGTCAACCGCGTGGAGAATTGCAACTCAATCAGTAAGCGCAAACGTGAAATCGTTCGTTTCACCCGCGACGACTTTGCGGGTTTCTCCAGAAGTCGCGCCGTCAGCATACTTGGTTGGCAATTTGGCCTTCGGCGCTTCGGCTACAGCTTTTCCGGACATCAATGCCTGCTGTTTTGCCATCATCTCCTTCATTTTCTCTGGCGAGCTACCAGCGGCCGAGTCGACCCCGGCCTCAGCCTCGAACTTTGCAATCGTGACGATGTATTCACCAACTGGCGCCCCGTCATTCGTGTCAAAAGTCGTTAGTTTAAATTTGCCACTCGAATCGGTCACCCCTGTAGAAGAACGGGCAGAGGTTCCAGCGGAAAAAGTCACTGTTGCACTTTCAACAGGACTGCCGTTGTAATTGACCGTACCTGAAACAGGCACCATCGCCGGCCTGTCAGCACCTCCACCACACCCTGTCAGTACAGAAGTGCCCAGAACTAGAACTGCGACCAACTTGCGAATCATGTTCGAATACTCCAGAACCATAAAGAAAAGAAACAAGCAGCATACAAGACGGTCATTAGGCGAGCGGCAGAAATCGATTTACAGTAGTGGAATTCGTAACAATTCAGCCCTGTTGCTCAAACAACTGAATTCTTACGAATTCAGCTACAACTTTGGTAAAAAAATTCCTTACGCTCGCATTAAAAAAAAATTTGCAGGTCTGTGCAACCTGCAAACCTTTGGAATTCAGGACACATCGGAACCTAGAACTCGCCGATCGACTGGCCATCACGGCGGGAACCAAGGCGTTGGTAGGTGCCGTAGTCAATGTTCTCGCTGAGAAACCTGACGGAACCATCGCAAAGAACAAACTGGGCACCACCAGTGTGATCTGATCTGAAGCCTCGAGACGTTGACCAGGAGTTATCCAGTCCGCAAGGTGCAGGAGCCCGATTCGGTCTGTTCGAGCATGTGCGGTAGTTAATTGGAGCAGTTGTCGCGTACCAACTATTATTGGCTGAGAACCCACCATGCCAACCATGGTCTGTACAATGCCGCTCGGGGAAAACCTCTCCGGCCATGATGGTGTTACTCGTGCCGTCAGGAATTTGAGCAAAATTTGCACCGAACCCCACGCGAGAAAACGGACCAGAAATTCGTCCAGGATCGCTTGTGTTGCCGTGTGCTTCCTGACCGTCGTTGAAATATCCATCGGCATGGTCCACTGGCGGATTACCCCATCGGTGCTCAGGGGAATTAGGGCTATATTGTCCACAACCCGCATGATTATCCATTCGCTGAGCACCCATCGAGAACGCATAGTGATGATGCGCCTGATTCCAGTCCCCGCCCCATCCCTCACCGACGAGTGTTGGCGACTGAGAGCTTGGACACTTGAGGATGGATATCTGCGTCTGCATCCATCTCGGAGCGCCGCCCGGAGTTGTTCCTAATGAACTCTGGGGGCTGTTCCACCAATCAGCGCCAGCAAACTGGGTGTTAAAGTCAAGCGTGTTATACAATCCGGACTGTTCAATGTATGGCAACAATCGGGTCATGTGAGACCCCTTGTAGTTGGTAACACCCCAACCAAACAACCCGTTCATCGCCATCTGACCATAAACGTCGTGGTAATTGTGCTGCGCAAGACCAAGCTGTTTAAGATGATTCTTGCACTGCGTTCGTCGCGCTGCTTCTCGAGCCTGCTGCACAGCAGGCAGCAGCAGCGCGATCAAGATTGCAATGATGGCGATTACCACCAGCAACTCGATCAGAGTGAAGGCCTTTCTGAGGCCCCTTGTTTTTCTCATTTTGATTCTCCTGTTTCACAAAAAAGTCACGAAAAAGAAACAACAAATCGACAGTGTTCACACAAAGCCGGAACAGACACGGCTCAAGGACTCTTGCCTACTGTTAAATGACCAGATGCGGGACGAATCGTTGAGGACCGAGAAACTTGCAAAGTTGCGCAAGAATTCGCC
>JAYUVA010000972.1:0-3451 GCA_043754375.1 Candidatus Kuenenia sp.
ATGTCGCGCGGTCGCCTGTTCGTGCTGACCGAAATAGGAACACAATGCTGCGATTTCGCCCCGCAAATGTCGAATCAGGTCGGCATCGTCTTTGCGTTCAGGTTTGGAATGGGTCGCTCCACCGAGGCGCTCCCACAGCGTCTGTGTACGTTCTTCCAGTCGAGAGACAATCGCGCGGATGGATTTTGCCGAATCTGCCGGCAGCATTGTTCGATCCTTAGTCGCATGGCGTGACGGGCTTTCGCGCGATATGAGTCCTCGAATTTCCCGCCAGCGTTCCAGCCTGGCGGTGACAACGCGCATCTCTCCTTCGATCGCCTGGCGATTCAGCGGAAGTACACTTCGACGACGGAGTTCGACGAGAAGCTGTTCAAGCCTCGGAATCTCCGCATTGATCTCGCAACTTCGCGTGTCAATGCTTTCGATAGCTGCAGTTGCTGCGTCGATTTCGTGAATGAGTCGTTCGACACGCTCGGGCAGGTCAGCGGCCGGGCGTCGCAGGGCCGCAATCTGGCTCTGCAAATCGCCCTGACGGCGGCGAAGCTCGGAAATGACATGAACGATGCCTCCCTGAACTCCGTTTCCATCACGATCGCGAATCGATTGAATCAGCGCGGCTTGAGCCTGCCGAAGTTCAGGATCATTTTCGCCGGGCCCCATGCCGGATTCCATACATAGTCGCGTCAGAAGCTCGAAGCGTTCCGCTTCTTCATAACCGACCGTGAAGACTTCACGAAATACATCTTCCGTAACCCAGGCCGGTAGCAGATTTCCCAGCCCTGAAGCTGAAAGCCGATCCAATTCGTCGGTCACGGCGAATTGTTCGCTGGAACTTCCCGACCAGGAGCGAGTCAATGTACGTGGCCCACCCACTGTTTGAATCCGCGCGTGGCCGGATTCAGCATGAAGTTCCGTTTGAGTCCACGGCGTGTTGCGACGATACCCGTACAGCAGGCCACGAACAAACCGGACAAATGTCGATTTGCCGGCGCCATTGGGTCCCCAGAACAAAGTCACACGATGCGACAGCTTTTCGACCGCAACGTTTCTGAGCGAACCAAATTTATCAATTCGAACATCCGTGAGTTGCATCGCTGCCATCCTAACCTGAAATCAATCGCATGGTTTTGCTTCGTCGCCGAAGAACATGTAATGTCCAGCACGGTTTATGCCACTCGCCGCAGCAGATCCAGACCGACTGCCGCTTCGCTCCCCGCACCCAACGGAATTCCGGCTGAGCTGCTCTCGATCAATCGGTTGCGGTGGCTGAATTTCAGAATTCGCTCCCGCACGACTGCTGTAAATTCCTTCGCAGCAATCGAAGGATGCTGACTGGCATCGACCGTGCTGTTGTCGGAAAATCGAATTCGATGCGGCCATGCTCCGGAATGCCCGGCGTGCAGACTGCTGCGAAGATCCTTCAGCAGTTCAAACTCGCATAACGGTTCCATCATCGCACCCGAAAGTCTCAACTGCCCGTCGATCACCCATTCGACAACCATTGTGCAACGGCCATTTGTGGACAACAATCGGCTGCGATCACGAAGCATCTCGCCCAACTCCGATGCCGCCATTCCCTTGCGGCAGGAAACCAGTTCCTGAGCGAATCGAATCACATCCGTTACACAGGCACGGGCAGTAAGCAACTGTCGCGACAGGTCCGCTTCAACCAACTGGCAGCCGAAAGTACCCCGCTCCATCGGACCGATGGACTGGGGACAACCGGCGGACATTCGCAGCAGTCGGTCGTGTGCTGAGGCAACGCCTTCGATGGAATCCGAAGTCGATGATGGCATCAGCGAAGGGACAGCGACATATGCCAGATCAGCCTGAGGGCGACGACCGGATTCCGAGCCGACTTCGATGCCCAATGCGCCCTTGCGACCGGGAGTCGATGCTGGCGACACGTTGTACTCAATTCGCTCCGCACCGTTTAACCAGACATCCAGGCGCTGTCCAAAGGGCACAAGAATGGCGTCTAATCGACGCAGGGCTGCGTGATCAGATTCCGGGTGGCCAGCAATCACAAGTTGAATCCCGTGTTCGCGAAGAGCCAATGTCCACGCTTTAAGCCATGTGATGGCAGGACCCAGATCTTGATTGGATTCCGTCAATCTGCCCGCAATCAGCAGCACGTGACAGCGGCCAGCAATCGCAGCTTCAATGACGTTGGTCACTGCCGTTCGAACCGCAGAACCAGCCGCTTTTCGCAGCCAGTCGGGACTGTCAGAGAGCCCCGAGATTGGCGATCCAAGGCGAAGTGAGTCAGTATGTAAAAATCGAATGACAGACATCCATGCCTCCCTGCAATGGAAGAATGCAGAACCTCAAGCGCAATCCATCGCGCACAGTGCAAACCGCCTGAGTTTACAGAATTGCCTGAATCGTGCCTATAGCATTTCGGCAGAATCCGCCGAAACCAGTATTGCAGCCCTCGATTCCGCCGAACCTGAAAACCGGTGCTGTTGCAGTCCGTGCGGCCTCGGCTTCTCTGCGGTTCACAGATCTTCTTCGCATCGGAACATCGAAAACGCGCCTGCGTTCGGTTTTCGTCGCGGAATAAATTCGCTACCGTGCGGAACACAAATCGCTCAATGGACTGAGTTGGGCGAACTTCCCACCATCATCAACCTGCCTGGAGTCCCTTAATATGCTCGTCAAAGCGATTTTTCTTCCCTCGCTTCTGTCCGCGATCTTTTTCAACCTGTGTAACGTCAGCCCTGCTGCCGACGTCCCGGAAGGTTTTCATGCCATTTTTAATGGAAAGGATCTGACGGGTTGGCACGGAATGCCACATTTCGATCCGCGTGATCTGGCAAAGATGACACCTGAAGATCGTACGAAACATATCGCTGAATGGACCGCAGATTCAAAGATGCACTGGTCCGTGGAAAACGAAGAACTTGTCAATGACGGACATGGCGCCTATCTGGCGACGGACGGCGAATACACCGACTACGAATTGCACATTGATTACAGGACAGTACCGCTGGCCGACAGTGGTATCTATCTCAAAGCAAATCCTCAGGTACAAATCTGGGACACGACCGAAGAATCCAAGTTCAACCTTGGTGCAAACAAGGGCAGTGGTGGACTCTGGAACAACAGTGCCGGTGCGGAAGGCAAGGATCCTTCCGAACTCGCCGACAAGCCGTTCGGAGAATGGAACAGTTTCCGGATTCGTCAGATTGGTGCGCGGACAAGTGTGTGGCTGAACGGCAAGCATGTCGTGGACAATGCGATCATGGAAAATTACTTTGATCGCGAGAATCCATTGTTCCGCAGTGGCCCGATCTGCCTGCAGACACACGGCGGAGAAATCCGCTGGCGCAATATTTACCTCCGGGAGATTCCAGCAGAAGAAGCCAATCAGATTCTGGCCGCAAGTCACGCCGAAGGATTTGAATCCAGATTTAATGGCACTGATCTCACGGGCTGGGGAGGTGCCTCG
>JAYUVA010000973.1:0-7973 GCA_043754375.1 Candidatus Kuenenia sp.
CAGGAGTCGACTGGCATGTAGGATGGACATTCTTGTCCGTCTTCGGTTGAGCGGATATTGCGGCGCACTGCCGTTGTACGCATGATTCTCGATGGAAAACTCGGACATGAATGTCCAAGCTACAAAACATGAAGACAGACATCCTGATCCTCGGTTCCGGTTTTGGCGGCAGTTTGCTGGCATTGATACTCGCGCGCGGAGGGAAATCAGTGGCAATGGTGGATCGCAGTCGGCATCCGAGGTTTGCGATCGGAGAATCTTCGACCCCGCTGGCCGATCGCACACTGGCTCAGATGGTGAATCGGTATGGACTTCCGGAACTTCGGGCCTTGTGTCACTGGGGATCGTGGAAGCGCGAATATTCTCAAGTCATGTGCGGAAAAAAGCGAGGATTCACGTATTTCGATCTAACCGCCGCCGACAATCTGTGTCCAAGAAACTTTGATGCAAAAAGGCTGCTGGTGTCTGCGAGTGTCGATGACGAGCATTCCGATACGCACTGGTTGCGGAGTGACGTGGATCAGTTCCTTTTTGAGTTGGCACAGTCGTCCGGAGTCGTGGCATTCCAGCAATGTCAGTATTCGCTGAGCCAGCACAACGACCAATGGACGCTTGAGGGGACAGCGACCGGTACCGTAGACCCGTCGCTCCGCCGACGGGAATTCTTTTCCGACCAACAATCCATCAACATCCAGGCTCCGTTTCTGATTGATGCCACGGGTTCGCCGAATGGCGTACTGAAGTTTCTGAACGTCCCTGACCAGACGTATCTCCTCGAGACAAATTCGCGATCGATCTTCGCACACTTTGCATCGGCGGCAACATGCGAACGACTGCTGCTCGACAGCTCAATTGATGTCGATCCATTCCCGTATCACTGTGATGACGCCGCTGTGCATCAGGTGCTGCCGGATGGCTGGATGTGGCAACTGCGTTTCGATGACGATTCGCTGAGCGCTGGATTCATGATTGATGAACGTCCTGAAGCCAATCGAGTCCCACAGAAATTCGCAACGCCGACAGAGGAATGGAATTGGCGAATTGCGAGATCACCGTTTCTGTCGCGGCAGTTCCAGAAGGCAAGGATCGTACGGCCCGAGTCAGGGCTTCAGAGCACCAAACGCATACAGCGACTCGCAGGGCAGGGGGCTGGTCGCAACTGGGCGGCGATCACAAATACGGTTGGTTTCATTGATCCATTGCACAGCACCGGGATCGCTCATACGCTTTTCAGCATTTCGCGTCTGGCGGATATTCTTGTCACGACGGACGATATTCCGGAACGCGAACAACGCCTGCGAGAATATTCCGATTCGCTGATTGAAGAGATTCGATTTGTCGATGAGTTGGTCGAGGGCTGCTACGAAGCGATTCCGTCGTTTCGACTCTGGTGTTTGTGGGGCATGCTGTACTTCGCGGCAGCGACGAGCATGGAGCAGACTCCGGCAGCAAAGATCGGCGATGTCAGTTTCCTGCGAGCGAACGATGCGGTTTTTCGTGCCATGCTCCGCGAGGCTCGGAAACGATTGAGTGTTGCGCGTCGCAGACCGGCAGCGGAAAATGTGAGCGGCAAGGCGCTAGCCGCCTGTGAATTCGAGTCCCACCAAGAACCGCTATCGGTTGCTAGCGCCATTCCGCTCAGATGTTCAACACCCTTCAGGGACGCCGCAGAATCAGAGTTCGCCGAATGGCTGAAATCCGCGATTGGGCCGTGGAATCAGGTGGGTCTGTTCGACGATTCATGCAACAATCTGTATTCCAAAACAGCGGCTCCGGCGGATGCATGGTAAATCCTATGGCAATGAATCATGACAATCCGTACTCCGCACCAACTGCAGAACCGCCCGCAAAGCGCAGCACAACACATCACGAGTTCCAATTGACGGAAAAGGGAATTCGTTGTCGAGCGGGGTTGGAGCTTCCGAAGATTTGCCTCGTGACAGGAAGCATAGAGAATCTGCAAAGACACCGGATCGTTCTCTCATGGACATCGAAACTCGCAAGAATTGTTATCATTGGTGCATCCGTTTTGACTGCAATGTTGCCAGCCGCAATCTTCATAAATCTTCAATTTCCAAATACTCCTCTCCATCTCCTGGTCGAAGGTTTTCAATCGACAAAATGGCTGCCATTGCTGTGGATTTGCATCGTTCAACTTGTGCTCGTAAGCACCGTGGTCTTAACACCGAGAGGCGTTTTGACGGCATATGTGCATCAGATGGTGCGGCGCAGACAACGAAAACAGATGGTCCTTATGGTCACCGGTGCCACAATTCTTGTTGCTGTCGTTGGTGCAATGTTGATGTATGTTGTACGAATCGGAACCCTTCCGATGTCTGTCGTTCCGATGTTGTTGTTCATGCTCGTCCTGAGCGAGGTTGTCCTGCTATTCCGCCGGATCTCTTTGCGGATATCGCAAACTGAATTCCCTGGGGTGAAGCTAAAAGCGATAGGGTTTCAATCGGGCCAATTTGAAGTAACGGGTTTTACGTCGGAGTATCTTGAAACGTTGCAAAGGCAACGGGGCAACGTTGATTCGTAGTTCCTGTACCTTGGACATTCTTGTCCGAGATATGACCGAACGACACGCCTGTGTGGCTGAATTCCTTTGCACCGAAAGGTTCGACTTCGAAGGCATTGATTGGCTGTGGGACGGACATGAATGTCCATCCTACGGTGTGGTCGTTGTGTTCGATAGAGTCTAGGCTTCAGTCCGAACTGAACATTTGAACCCATTGTCACACCGCAAATCCATTCCAATTGGCAAAACCTGCGTCTTGGCAAGATTATTACTGAACATACAGCCAGTTATAAATTCGGGATGAGCGGAATCAAAACGTTTCACTGGACATGAAAACACGATAACCAGACAATTGTGGCTTCCAATGGGAACGTTCGGGAGCGTCCACCGTGGGCATCGTGTGTCACGGGTCCTGTCTGAAAACCTTTCCACCAGACGCTCCATTCCTGTTTGTGGCAGTTCTTAATGCTAACTCGCGATGAGATGCTGAGCCATTTGAAGGCTCGGCGGCCGATTGCGGCTCCCTCAATGCTCAAGTGTGACTTCGGCAACCTTCACCGTGAAATCGAACTTCTCGATTCAGCGGAAGCGTCGTTGCTGCACCTAGACGTCATGGACGGGCATTTCGTACCGAATCTGTCCTACGGGCCAATGGTGATTGAACGGCTTCGGCCACTCACGAACACGCCGTTTGACGCTCATCTGATGATTTCTGAGCCAGCTCGATACCTGGACGAATACATCAAAGCCGGCTGCGAAGCGATCACGTTTCATCTGGAAGCCGTGCCGGAACCCGTATCGCTGCTGCGTGAAATTCGCCGCAAAGGCGTTGTTGCCGGACTTGCGATCAATCCGGGCACTCCGTTTACAGCGGCTGAGCCATTTCTCGCGGAATGCGACCTGTTTCTGGTGATGAGTGTGCATCCGGGGTTTGGCGGCCAGAAGTTTATTCCTGATGTCGTCACCAAGATCCGGGATGCCCGATCAGTGGCTGGCGATGACCTGATAATTTCCGTCGATGGGGGCATTGGCCGATCGACGATCGCTCAATGTGCTCATGCTGGCTGCGATGTTTTTGTCGCGGGCAGTTCCGTTTTTGATGAACCTTGTTACACCACGGCGATTGCCGAGCTTCAACAGATTGCGCACGGAACGCAGTTGGGTTGCTGAGGAACGAAATTTTATGTCTACGGTTGTTCTGATTCGAGCAGGCTGCACAGACTACGATGATCAGCATCGAGTCCTTGGCACGCTGGATATGCCCGTGAATCAACGCGGGCAGGAACAGATTCGCGAAATCATCCGCCAGCTTCAGGCCAGCGGAATCAAAGTCGAAGTGGTTCTCACGTCGCCAGATGATCCGGCGAGCGGGACGGCACACGCCATCGCGGCCGCGCAGGCTGGAGCAAAAGTTAAGGAACTGGATGACCTCAAAAACGTCAATCAGGGCCTGTGGCAGGGATTGCCGGAGTCTGATATTCGCAAGAGATTTCCTCGCCTTTTCCGAACTGCCAAAGAAGATTCGACAGAGATTTGTCCGCCGGAAGGTGAAACGCTGTCTGATGCGTGTCAGCGTCTGGAACGAGTTCTGATGAAGGCCCTCCGCAAGTACAAGGTATTTGCGATCGTGGCTCCAGAGCCGCTGGCAACCGTGATTCGGTGTACTCTTCAGCATCGTCGGCCAAGCAAAGCGGCATGTTTGTGTGGCGAAGAATCCAAAGATCTGATACAGATTATCCAGTGCAACACGTTTGAATCTGCCAGCTTTATGGTCGGGGAAGACAGTTCCATCTGCGATTCCGTACAGATTGTGGGTAGCAGGGAGAATGCCGAATGAGCACAGTCGAAAACACTGAAACATCGACGAGGTCAGTTGTGAAGCAACCGAAACGCGGAGTCCCTGAGGGTCTGTGGTTGCGTTGCGACGGTTGCAGTGCGACCGTCTTTCGCAAGCAGGTTGAGCAGAATCTGAACATCTGCCCGGAATGTGAGCACCACTTTTACGTTCCGACGGCGATGCGGATTCGTCAGTTGCTGGACCCGGACAGTTTTGAAGAATGGTACGCCGAAATGACGTCCGGCGATCCCTTGGAATTCACGGACCGCAAGAGCTACAAAGAACGTATCCTTGACGAACAGAAGAAGACGGGCATGAAAGATGCCTGCACCGTGGGACGCGGTTACATGCGTGGCCGACCGCTGGTTTTCGCCATGACCGATTCTGCGTTCATCATGGGCAGCATGGGTTCTGTTGTCGGTGAAAAACTGACGAGAGCTGTTGAGAAAGCGACGGAACTGTCGCTGCCATTGATCATCATCAGCGGTTCGGGCGGCGGTGCACGAATGCACGAAGGCATTGTCTCACTGATGCAGATGGGCAAAGTCTCTGCGGCGCTGGCACGTCTTCGTCGTGCCAACGGATTATTCATTTCCGTCATGACCGATCCGACGATGGGTGGAGTTGCTGCGAGCTTTGCTTCGCTGGGTGACATTATCATCGCCGAACCGCGTGCTCTGGTTGGTTTCGCCGGTCCGCGCGTCGTGCAGGCGACTTGCAAAATCGACCTGCCGGAAGGATTTCAGACCAGCGAGTTTCTGCTGAAGCACGGCTTCGTTGATCGCATCGTGCATCGTTCAGAAATGCGTTCTGAACTGGCGCGGTTAATCGACTACGGTGGCCGGTAGAAAAAAACGGCCTTCGATGAATCCGTGCCGAACAAAAGCAACTCCCCACCGTCGAGCGGCATACGTCGGCAAATGCGAGAATGATGCGATTCACATCCTTCACAGATAGAAGTCTCCAATGGTGGGCGATGGTTCATTAACACTTCAGGAATTCGCCATGTCTGAATCATTGCCGTTGGCTACGATCCACGACTCTGTGCTGCAGTTCCTTCAAGGTCGAGACGATTTGGCAATTTATGGGGCGCAGGCGGTCAATGCCTATGTCGAACCGCCACGGATGACTCAGGACATAGACCTGATTTCGAGTAACGCCGCAGCACTTGCCGAAGAAATTCGCATGCATCTCGCGGAGACGTTTACAATTGCGGTGCGAATTCGTGAAGTTGCCTCGGGTGTTGGGTTCAGGGTCTATCAGTTGCGAAAGCCTAAGAACCGCCATCTTGTTGATGTTCGCCAGGAGAAAAATCTTCCCGCGTGCCAGTCCGTGGGCGGCTTGAAGATCCTGACGCCCGCAGAACTTGTCGCCAGAAAAATCATCAGCATGGTGAGCCGCGCCAACACTCCGAAGGCAATGACAGATACGGCGGACGTATGGCGATTGCTGCTTGCGTTCCCGGTACTTAAGTCGGAACGTGGGGATGTGGCCAGTTTGCTTTCCAGTTTGGGTGCAAGTCCCGAAGTCACGGAACGGTGGCAGCAGGTTGTTGCCACAACCATCGAACCTGAAATTGAGGATGATGATTACTGAGGCCCGCGCAGGACGGCCTTCTCAGGCCGTCCTGCGGGATACACCGCCTACTTCTTCTTCAGCGACTGCATGTACTCGACGACGTCCGCAAGTTCCTGAGTCGTCATGGTCTTCTGCAGGTCAGCGGGCATCATGCTGATCTTTTGCTTGACCAGTTCTTCGATGTCAGATTTCTTGAAAGTTCGCACCAGAGCGTCGTCGCCTTTGATGCTGACTTCTTCGTCGGTGTTACTGGTCAGCATGCCGTTGACCGTTGTCCCTGAAGTGAGTACCACCGTCCACAGCTCAAAGTTGTGGCTGATGCCGGCACTCGGGTAGAGCACGGATTCGAACATCGCTTCGCGGCTGAGTTTGCTGCCAATTTCCGTCAGATTCGGCCCGATCTCGCGGCCCATACCGTCAACGACGTGGCACTTGTGACAGGTGCCGGTTGAGAAGAACACCATCCGTCCATTGGGCAGATTCCCCGCCAGCTTCGTCAGTTCGCTGATGGGCAGAGTCGGCATGTTGTCCTTCGACGGAGGCAGCGGGAATAACCGCTGCGCAGCCGCACGGGCTTCCCGCGATGGAGCACTGTGCAGCGCCGCCGCGACAGATTGCTCCAGCTCCGGATCGAGCGTCTTTTCATCGACCTGCTTCACAAGTTCTTCAGCTCCATTGTTGACCTTCGACGCCGCCTTCACTGCGGCTCGACGTACGTCAATGTTGACGTCAGCATTCATAATGACAGCCAGCAGAGGTCCGTTGATCGCTCCGTTCGCCGAATTCCCCATGGCTTCAGCGGTGGCGATGGCCGCGACCGTATCTGCAGCGGTCAGTGCCTTGCTCAGCAGGTCCCATTGCTTCAGTTCGAGCAGAGCCGAGACAGCTTCGACACCAACTTGTTCACCAGGCTTCGTTTGAGCCAACTTCAGGACATCTGCATATCGATCGACCGTCGCAAATCGTTTGACCAGCCGCACAAATTCGGATGTTCCCGCGGCCTGCTCCAATGCCCCCGAAAGTGCTTCAACGGCTGAAGCACTTGTCGCACCGCCGTTGAGACGGTCGAGTGATTCCGCAACCACCATCGACTTAACATTCGGTTTCAACTTCACCAGAGATTCTTTGCTCAGCATCTTCAGGCAGTATTCAGAAACCTGATTGCGATCTTCGAAGTCGAGGCTTCGGAAATACCGGCTTATCTCAGATTCGGCACGTTCTGAATCTCCGGCTGCCTCAGCCAGAATTACTGCGGACTGCATCGCCACACCGACTTCTCCGCGAGATCGCCAAACGAGATCCCGCATGGATTCGACCGGCTTCTGATCAATTAACGCCTGCAGGCCTGCCGACCAGCCACTCTTGGAATCCGCGTCAATCGCAATGCCAAGTGCCTCCAGATACCAGCGGTCCAGGTATCTCAGATCGCCCTGGGGAGAATTCATCGCCAATGCTGTCCACAACGAAATCTTCTTTTGACCAGACACTTGCCGCAACGCAATCGCACACTCGCGCCGTACCTGAGGCGACTCGTCCTTCACCAGCTTTTCTACAACCGGGATCACATCCAGTCCCATTCGACGTGCGAGCCGAATCGCGGCAATTCGAATGTCCTTGTCATTGTCGCGGGCAGCCAGATCGACGTACTTCTGAGTCTTCCCGTCAATCTGACCCAACAGCCACATGGCTCGTGAGCGGAAGCGGGGATTGGGATCTGACTTAAACATCTTCGCCAGCACCGCCTCAGCAGCAGCGCCGGATTCTTTCAGCTTCGTAAACGCCAGATAGCGAGTCGCGTTGTTTGGACTCTTCAGAGCTTCTGCCGCTCCTTCGACGGTTGAAAAGTCATGCTTCGGCACCGAATACTTCTGACCGGGCATCGACACGCGGAACAAGCGGCCTCGATCTACATCGCCTTGACGATGACCACCGACGCCGGGATCATACCAGTCCGCCACAATCAACGATCCATCCGGAGCCACGCAGACGTCCGACGGACGGAACCACTGATCTCGAGTCCCATTCAGAATGTCGTTG
>JAYUVA010000974.1:0-4692 GCA_043754375.1 Candidatus Kuenenia sp.
CCGCAAGGCTCTGCTGACGAGTTTCGATGAGTTTCGTCGCTACTCAGAAGCCAGCACAAATATGCAGGGCATGGATTCGAACACGAAGAAGGCCTTTGATGTACTGAGTTCAAGCAGGCTCGTCGAGGCACTGGATCTCGAAAAAGAAGATGCGGCTCTGCGAGATCGTTACGGGCGCGGGGCCTCGACGCCGGCGTTCGGTGAGGATGCCGGCCCGCACTGGATGGATCAGTTTCTGATGGCTCGCCGTCTTGTCGAAGCAGGCGTGCGCTGCGTGACGCTGTCGTTCGGAAGCTGGGATCGTCACGGCGGCAATTTTGAACGTCTGCCGGAGCAGTTGGCGAAGTTCGATCAGGGTATTACGGCTTTGGTGGAGGACTTGCATGTCCGAGGACTCGACCAGGACGTCAGCGTCGTGGCATGGGGCGAATTCGGTCGCACGCCGCGAATTAATCCGGGCGGCGGGCGAGACCATTGGCCGCAGGCCTCGTGTGCACTGCTGGCTGGCGGCGGAATGCGAATGGGCCAGGTGATCGGTTCGACAAATCGTCTGGGCGAAGTTCCTCAGGATCGGCCAATTCACTACCAGGAAGTGTTCGCGACGCTGTATCATCAACTGGGGATTGATGTGCGGACGGCAACGATTCCGGATCACAGCGGTCGACCGCAGTATCTGCTGGATCATCAGTCCGTGGTGAAGGAACTGGTTTAGGAAATATGGCGAGCGGCTGGGGAATAAGGAGCCTATGAGCCAAAATCAAAAACTCCTCCATCCGCAGGTCTCCCGTCGGACCGCTGTTCATCTTCCGGGCCTGGCTCAGCGAAGTTCGCTTTGGTCGGTCGTGCGATCGTTGACTCATCCCAGCCATGATCACACATTCGGGCATTATTATATGCTCACCGGACGGAAGAAGGCTCCGACATCACCGGATGATCGAATCTACCAGGCACCATGCTGCGGCATGGCGATTACAACGATCAGAGTCCAGAGTCTTACTTCAATAAGATGCACGCACGGTGCGTGCATCATTGTTGCTCGTGTCTCCGACGCGAGGCTTCCCGCCACGGAGTGACGGGCAACTATGGGTTGCGGGCGATGCCCGCGTCAGGAATTTTCGCTCATGTCTCATCCGCCTTCCGTATTTCGTCGCCGACGATTTCTGTCAACATTTGCTGGTGCGACCGCCGCGATGACTGCGGCCTCGATGAGTCGTTCAGTCCTCGCCGGTGATCCGCCGCCGGTGACAAATCCACGAGCCACCGATGGAGACGAACGCTTTGAGCCGAACTGGGAGGAACGACTGACGATCAGCGTCGGCGAAAAAACAGGCGACATGATCGGGCAGAGTGACAAAGTCATTCAGGGTGCTCTGGATTATGTCGCACGTCTTGGTGGTGGCACAGTGAGAGTGCTCCCGGGAACCTATACGTTTCGGAACGCCGTCTGGATGCCTTCGCGCGTCCGACTGCTTGGCAGCGGAACGGATTCGGTCATCACACGATTGCCATCGGCCAGAACCGAGCTGACGCAGGATTCCGATTGGTACGATCAGGAAGTGACTCTTAAGGATAGCCATGCCTTTCAGGTGGGCGATGGCATCGTCTTTCAGGCAACTAACACGGACGACAACGGAGCGACGGTCATCAAGCGGACGCTGGTGGCTCGCAACGGCAATCGCTTCAGACTCAACGATGGCCTGCGGGAGAACTTATGGCTGTCGGGCAAGCCGACCTGTGCGTCGTTGTTTCCATTGCTGACCAGCGAACACACGGCCGATGTGATCATTGAAAACATCACGCTCGATGGCAATCGCGAGAACTGTGAAAACTTTAACGGCAACTATGGCGGCTGCATCTTTCTGCAGGACTGCAATCGGTACACGTTCCGCGGTGTGACCGCTCGCAACTACAACGGCGACGGAATCAGTTTCCAGATTTGCCATGATGTCGTCGTGGAGAAGTGCCACAGCCACGACAACACGGACCTCGGAGTTCACCCCGGCTCTGGTTCGCAGCGACCGATCATTCGCGGCAATACTCTGGAACGCAATAGTCAGGGCATCTTCTGGTGCTGGGGCGTCAAATACGGGCTGGCAGAAAACAACATCATCGACGGCAACAAACTGTACGGCATTTCCATCGGCCACAACGATACCGACAACGTGATGCGGAACAACCAGATTCGCAACAGCGGAAAGTTCGGCATTCTGTTTCGCGACGAAAATCGAGGTCTCGACTTCTGGGCAAATCGTAACGTGATCGAAAACAACATTATCGAAAACAGTGGCGATGAAGATGGTTCCGGAATTGAAGTCACGGGTGAGACCAAAGACATTCGCCTCGTGGGCAATCGCATTACCGAAACTCGCGGACCTGCTCGACGTGCAGGCATCCGCATTGGCGAAAAAGTTGGTAAAGTGGATCTCGCCGAGAATCAATTCTCGGGCCTGGCGACAGAAATTGTGGACCGACGCGCCGGAGCCTGAAGGATTGGAAAGTGACATGCACCCTGGTATCCTTGTATGATCTTCACTGAATTCAGGCCGCTGACCAGCACCAATGAAAGTTAGCTGCAAACATCCCTCAGAGGCATTTCAAAAATGAGCAAGCGAAGTCATATTTCATTCACGATCGCTGCCTTCGTCGCAATGCATTCTATTGCCGTCGCAACGGACAAAAACACTGCCACTCAGTACGCCAACGACGCAGTTGACTCGATGCAACAAGAGTACGATGCGTCTTCAAAACTCGTCCACGCTGGCGAGATGTCAGCTGCCGATTTACAGCGCAAAGCCGAAGCTCTCTTCGAGGCCCGCTTACTCCTGCTGACGTTGCAGCATGACGACGCAGGAATTACCACTATCCTCCGCGACAAGACGAAGAAATGCGATGAGCATTTTGCTGGACTCACTGCTGTTCGCAGTGGGATCCCGGCTCAACAAGTTGACTTGGCGCAACTAAGGTCGCTTCAAGCCCGCATGCAGTACGCCACACATGTTGGTGATACACCAATGGCAGATGCGACACTGAATGAGGCAATAGCAATTGAAGAGGACAAACTTGCAAATACAAAACGGTTAGTAAAGCAAGGCACCGTAGGCCGAGCGGCAGTCGCAAAGCAGCAATTGCGGCTGGCTAGATTGATTGCTCATCGAGAGATTTCACTTCCGCAGAGCAGCGAACATTAGGCTGAACCGGAGTTGAGTATGCTACAAGTTTGTAAATTCCTGCAGGAGATGACGTATGACAATCATTCGAACTGTAGTCCACCATCGACGCATCGAAGTCCCTGCGCCAGATGACATGGCCGACGGCACAGAGGTCGTTGTAGAACTGACTCCGGCAACCGAACCAATCGGAATCGATGAGTCGGAGTGGGACGATTCGCCGGACGGCATTGAAGCATGGATCCAACGATACAATGCACTGGAACCCTTGATCTTTACGGAAGCAGAGCTGGCTGAATTGGAGGCCGATCGACAAAGCCGCAAAGCATGGGAGAAGAGTCAGTTCAATGACTATTCTGACAAGTTGGCCAGACAATGGGAGTGAAACGTTACCTCCTCGATTCCAACGCGATGAATTCCTATGTCAATCGCCGCGAGCCAGTAGCGGAACATGTTCGAGATGCCATGCGGCGAGGCTGTCGCATCGGAACATGCGAGCCGGTTGTTGCTGAACTGTTTCATGGCTTGGAACTCAGCTCCAGCCGTCCGGAAAACCTGGTCCGCTTACTACGTGGTTTGGAAATTATTCGTTGTTGGCCGTTTGACCGGGCCGCGTCTGAAGTCTATGGTCGGATTTCGGCCGAGTTGCGGCGACGCGGACGTCAGATGCAGGTCATTGATGTCATGCTTGCCGCGATTGCGTTGTCACTTGGCAACTGCACGGTTGTCACAACCGACAGCGATTTGTCGGACATTCCGGGCCTGAAAGTTGAGAACTGGGAACTTGAATAGCACTCGAAGTCAAAATACGAGCCGGAAAGAACTTTGTGCGAACACTCCCTTACATCATCGTCCTCTTGTTCCTGCACAGTTCATTCGCTGTTGAAACTTCGGCCCGGGCAGATGAGGCGAGTGAGAATTTCGCCAAAAACGTTCGACCGCTGCTAGAAGCGAAATGTGTCTCCTGCCATGGTCCTGAAAAGCAGGAAGGTGGTTTGCGTCTGGATAGCGCGACCGCAGCAGCAAAGGGCGGTACACTTGGTCCGGCAGTGGTCCCAGGAGATGCCGACCGCAGTCTGCTCGTCAAAGCCATTACGTTTCTCGACCCGGATTTGCAGATGCCTCCGAAGCAGCAGTTGTCGGACAGGGAAATCACCATCCTGACGGCATGGGTCAACTCCGGTGCCGCATGGCCTGATACGGCTGCGGAAGCAGATCATCTCACCGACGATGGCGGCCTTGTGGGCGATGCATTCACGGACGAACGCAATCCTGTGCGGCGTGTTTTTGGTGGCGAGCGACTGGATCTGTGGTCGCTGAGAAAACCCATCGCTGTGCAGCAGCCTTCAGAATTTTCACACCTGCATCCGATCGATGCGTTTGTGAGTGCACGACTGCAGACGGCAGGCCTGGGATTCTCCCCGGAAGCTGATCGCAGAACTCTCATTCGCCGGTTGACGCTGGATTTGACAGGATTGCCTCCAACATCCGACGACGTGGCAGCATTTATCTCCGATACATCACC
>JAYUVA010000975.1:0-4432 GCA_043754375.1 Candidatus Kuenenia sp.
TGTTGACGTTACGTGCCCGTTTGTTCTGGTTTCGGGTGACATCAGTCGCTGGTCGGAATGCGTGTACTTCCACCCGAAACGACCAGCGTCGCACATGAAGTGCCCCTGAGCCTTGTCATTGGGCCGCGGATGCAGCCGGTAAACTCGTTCTTCATTCTGATCCACTGTGATGCTGCAACCTGTGCTGCAACCTGGACAAACCGACGATGCACTTTTGAGCCACCAGACGCGCTGCTGATACAGAAAGTCCTTGCTGCACAACGCTCCGACAGGACAAAGATCGACGACGTTGCCCGCCAGTGGATTGTTGACCGGATATCCCGGAAAGATATCAATTTCTTCATGCGACCCACGGCTGACAACCTGCAGTTCAGCCGATCCGCTGACTTCCCGCGTAAACCGGACGCAGCGTGTACACATGATGCAGCGGTCGGTGAACAGCGTGATCTGGTCACCGATGTAAGTCTTGTCGGGCTTGATGTTCTTGGGTTCGTTCAGACGACTGTAGCCACGACCGTAATTGAAGCTGTAATCCTGAAGGTAACACTCACCCGCCTGGTCGCAGGTCGGGCAGTCAAGCGGATGATTCAGCAGCAGGTATTCCAGCGTTGCTTTGCGAGCGTCTTTCACCTTCTGGCTGTCGGAGATAATGACCGTGCCGTCCTTCGCAGGAGTCTGGCATCCAGGCACCAGCTTCGGCTGCATGGCCACGGTGCCGTCCGGCTTCCTGTCGCCGACTTCAACAAGGCACATGCGACAGCTTGCGACGACCGACAACTCCGGATGCCAGCAATACGCCGGGATTTCAACGCCGACCTTCGCCGCTGCCTGAATACAGTTCAGCCGCTCACTCGCCCCGATTTCAACTTCTTTGCCGTTTACCAGAACCGTTGCCATGCCATTACCTGATTATAGATTTCAAATTTGAGATTTGAGATTTGAGATTTGAGATCTCAAATTCCTGGTTTCAAATCCTAGTGCACTTCCATCAGCTTCTGCGCCGACGTTTCCGTGGCTCGTTTGCTGTTGATGTATTCTTCAAAGTCACCCCGAAACTTGCTGATCGCGTTCTTCACCGGCCACGCCGCTCCGTCAGAAAGTCCGCAGATGGTCGTCCCCGGAATAATGCCCATCGACCCGGCAACTTCCATCAGCAGGTCGAGATCTTCCAGACGACCCTGACCAATGCGGATGCGGGTCAGAATCTTCGTCATCCATGCCGTGCCTTCACGACATGGCGTACACTGACCGCAGGATTCATGCGACATGAATCTGCAGCAGTTGAACAGGACATCGACCATGCTCGTCTGATCGTCGATCACCACGACCGCCGCGGTTCCGAGTCCCAGACATCCGACCTTTCCGGGGCCAGCGAAATCCAGCTTCGTGTCCAGTTCTTTGTCAGACAGGAATCCCATGCTGATCCCGCCCGGAACAACCGCCTTGGCCTTGCGGCCTTTCCAGACGCCGCCCGCATGCTCTTCAATCAGTTCCCGAGCCGTCGCTCCCAATGGCAGCTCAACGCAGCATGGCTTGTTCACATGTCCGCTGACGCAATACAGCTTCGGGCCGTAACTGCCTGGATCGCGAGGATTGTTCGGATCAGGCGGAACACCGATCGACTTAAACCACGCTCCACCACGATACAGAATCTGGGTTACGCAGCACAGTGTTTCGACGTTGTTGACAATCGTCGGCTTGCGGAATAGTCCTTCGATCGCCGGAAATGGAGGCTTAATTCGAGGCCAGGCTCGCTTGCCTTCCAGACTCTCAATCAACCCCGTTTCTTCACCGCAGATGTAGGCACCGGCCCCGCGATGCAGCACGATGTCGAGATTAAACCCTGTGCCAAGAATGTTCTTCCCGAGTAACCCTGCGGCGTAACATTCCCTGATTGCCGCATCCAGAACTCGATAGCTTCGCCCATATTCATATCGCAGATACAGGTAAGCGTTGCTTGACCGAATCGCATGGCTGGCGATCATGATGCCTTCGATGAGCTGATGAGGATCTTTCTCCATCAGAATGCGATTGTTAAAAGTCCCGGGTTCGCTTTCGTCCGCGTTGATGCACAGATAAATCGGACCGGGATGGTCCTTCGGGAGAAATGTCCATTTCAGCCCGCATGGAAAGCCCGCACCGCCACGACCGCGCAGCCCGGCATCTTTGACGATGTTCGTCACATCGCCTGGTGCCATGCTCAGGAATTCCTTGATCCGCGCGTAACCACCATCGGCCTTGTACGTCGCGAGTGACGTACTGTCCGGTTTGTGGATTCGAGCGAACAGAACAGGTTCAAACTTTGCCACGTTACTCAATCGCCTAAAAAATCTTCGATGACTTATTTGGAGGGAGCATTCAAACCCTTGCCTGCAGCGTCTTTCTTGGCGAAAGACACGTAGTTCCACTCAGATCGATTAATCTCGTTCCGCATTTGTTCGACCAACCGTTCGACCGAGTGACCAGCTTCTTCCGACAACTTGTCCTTGATCGAATACACTTCTTCAACCACTGTATCCCGTTCCATCATCTTCTCCCATCAATTCATCCGGCGTACAAATCTCCGGAAGCACAGCACCGCATGATCTGCAAACCTCTTCAAGTTTCCGTTGACGAACAGCATTGTTGATATGGCGAAAATTCAAACTCAATAGATAATCCACACGATGAACCGCCGCAACTGCAATGTGCAACGCATCTTCGGCAGCATTGTGAGGAACGGCTTTCTGCTTCAGCAATTCCACTGCTAACTCGGCTGCAGCATTCGTCGTTTCCAGCACTTCAATGTCTCTAAGCAGGGCCAGTCGATCTTTCACTGCCGTGACATCGCCCCGACCACATTCTCGAATCACAGGCTCGGAGATCACCATTCGAAATCTCTTACGGTGGAATTGCCACCATCGCTTGCAGGATCGCTGCTTCGTCAGAATCAGCAGGTTATTACTATCCCTTCCAGTCAAATAGCTGACAAATGTCGTCTCAAGATAGACTAAAGTCGGCTGATCCATCATCAAATCTCTCGTATACCCATCACAACTTCTCAATCAACGCCGACACTGACTCCGCATTCATATCCATATGGCATTCATCATCCACCAGAATGCAGGGAGCCCCTTCGCAGGCACCGAGGCATTCCGCAAATTCCAGAGTTACCTTACCATCCGCTGATGTTTGTCCAGGATGCACGTGAAACTTCTGACACACGTTTTCCAAAACTTCTTCGCCACCACGCAACATGCATGAAATGCTGCGACAGACCCAGATGCGATGATTTCCCAGAGCGTGCTTTTCATCCTTGAAGAAGTTGTAGAACGACATCGTGTCGTGAACTTCTGCAGGATGCAGCTCCAGTAACTCAGCAATCCCGATAATCGCATCTGTCGAGACCGCGCGCATCGCATCATGCACGATGTGCAGCGCCGGAAGCGTCACCGCTCGTTTGGTCGGATATTTTGGAAACTCCTGACGAATCCGCTCACGGAGTTCTTCACTTAGAACACTCATGGATCAACTACCTTCTGCCGCCTCGTAGGGTGTGACCAGCGAAGCGCAGGCACACCAGAATGTCTACAATTCCTCAAGCCCGGTCTAACGATCTAACTCCGCCGCAATAATGTTGAGACTCCCCAACACGGCCACCACGTCGCTGAGCTGATGATCGCGAATCATGTGCGGAAACATGGCAAAGTGAATGAACGAAGGCGGGCGAGTCCTTGCGCGATACGCGCGAGTTTCTGCGTTGCCCACGATAAAGAAACCCAGTTCGCCATTCGGTGATTCCGTCGCCGCGTAGACCTGCTCACGAGGCACAGCGTAACCCTTGTTCGGCATGATCACTTCAAAGTGCTGAATGAGACCTTCAATGCTGCGATAGACGGACGGCTTTGCGGGCAGCACCATGTCACTATCGACCGCAATATTCACTGGTCCGCCCGGGATATTTTCAATTGCCTGTTCGATAATCTTCAGGCTCTGCAGCAATTCGCCCATCCGCACCAGATACCGCGCGTAGCAGTCACCGTTCTTTGAACAGACGACATCAAAATCCAGATCTTCGTATGCAAGGTAAGGTTCATCGCGCCGCAGGTCGCGCTCAATGCCGCTCGCGCGCGCGACCGGACCGCTGGCACTGAAGTTAACCGCGTCCTCGGTGCTCAAATAGCCAATGCCCTTGGTGCGATCGACGAAAATGCGATTCTTTGTCAATAGTCGGTCAACTTCGTCGTAGACCTTCGGGAACTCCTTGATGAACTTGCGAACACTGTTGATCCAGTCCATGTTGACATCAAACAGCACGCCACCGACACGAGTGTAGCTGGTGTGAAACCGCTGACCTGACGCCATTTCAACAATGTCGTAAATGTGTTCGCGTTGCTGAAAGAAATACAGGAAGGCCGTGAAGCCACCCAAGTCCAGAGCCGTGGTGCCGACG
>JAYUVA010000976.1:0-3183 GCA_043754375.1 Candidatus Kuenenia sp.
GTTCTTTCACTCAGCCTCTGTACAGTGCGGGCGACGACTTCGAAGAGTGGCTGTCCGTCACATTCGCGGTCCTGAAATTCTGCCGCACCGGGATTGCTCGTGCGGACCAGCACGTAAAGTCCTGCTCCACGGCGGTGAGCAAGATCTACAAACGGCTGCAACGAATCCGTGCCCAGATATGCGTTGATCGTAAGCGCATCGGCTGGCCAGGCTGCTGCATCCGGATCGTCACCAGCCAGCCAGGCGTCAGCGTATGCTTCTGCTGTGGGTCCGATGTCTCCGCGTTTGGCATCAGCAATCACGATGAGTCCTGCCCGACGTGCGTAGTGCATCACGGAATGCAAAGCCCCGAATCCAGAGACTCCCAACTGTTCGAAAAAAGCAACTTGTGGTTTGATGGCTGGAACAAGCGGGGCCACAATGTCGATCAACTGCTTCGAAAACGCTTCAAACGCCCAGGCATCTCGTTCACAGCGATTTGCAGATTTTGATTCTGCAATTGCTTTGATTGAGGAGGGCAACAAATCCCAGCGTGGATCAATTCCCACCAGTGCAGGCGTTTTCAAAACTCTGATACGAGCATTGAGTCGTGTGGAGTAATCGGACATGAGTGTCTGGTCGCGGTAATGATTTTGCGGGTTCTGTCAGTTGTATAGAGTATTTTGTGAGAGGCCAGGCAGGATCGCTAATCAAAGTCTATAAATTCCGGGAGACGGTTCCAGATTCGATCTAGGATTGAGGTGGCAACGTTTCCAATACTTCCTCCTGGATAAGCTTCCATGAGAGCCATCTCAGCTGTCAAAAAATTCCTCCGCTCTGATGACGCCACCACTGCGGTCGAATACGCCGTGATGCTGGCGCTGATCCTGGTGGCAATCATCTTCGGTGTGACGTCAGCGGGTGGCGGAGTGGGTGGGTGGTGGGCAAATATCAGGAACGACATTACCAACTCCTGATCTTGTACGACATATCGCTGGTTTCCCGCTGACGGCGTATTTCTTCCCGCCCTCGAGTTCGATGCCTCGATTTTCCGAACATGGCATTACAATCCAGCCGCCTCTGTTTTGATTCGGAGTGGTGGCTTTGTATGAATGTCTGATCGCCCTTGGGGGCAACCTGCAGATTTCAGAACAGGTCTTCAAAGACGCGCTAGGGCAGTTACAGTTGCTCGGATGCAGCGACGTCGAGATGAGCCGCGCGATAAAGACGCGCCCGGTTGGTGCGGACGCAGGTCAGGAATTCCTGAATGCGGCGGCTGTGCTGCACACCGATCAGGGTCCCGACGAATTATTGCGGTCTCTGCATAAGATTGAGGCGATGTTCCACCGAGTTCGCACTCGCCACTGGGGGCCTCGCACGCTGGACCTCGATCTGATCCTGTACGGCGACCGGATTTCAAACGTGCCTCAGTTGGTAATTCCTCATCCGGCGATGTGGTATCGACGATTTGTACTTGAACCGGCGATCGAAGTTGCGGCAGACATGGTTCACCCGACTCTGAATGTTTCTATCGCGGGGCTGCACAATCGCCTGGTACGTCGTCCTCTGCGGCTGGAGATCTGCAGCCTGGGATCGGCGGCAGATAATCGGTTGTTTAATGAGATTATGCATTACGTGCGGGATACCGGAAGTGACGAAACTGAGTGGCACCCGACAGATCCAGGGTCAGTGATCGCGCAGAATTCGTTTGCCCGTATCATTCTGCGGCAGGGGGAACTGATGAGGACATCACAGCGGTTGAATCGGACAAACAGAGAAATTGAGGTCGGTGGTGACACTGCGGCAGAAGCCTGGTCCCGGATTGAGCATTTGATGATTGCGATGCTTGGCTGATGAACGCGGACTTCGCGGCCGCTGTAAATTTTTGAGTTGCTGACCAGAATAACGCATTAATGGCATCTCACTTTGTATAATACTGCAGGCGCTCTACTGTTTGAACACTACGGAATTTCAGTCGAAACAACTTCATGCAGCCGCGAACAATTCATGTCCCGACACTGCGACGTTATCTGGTGCCGTTTGATCCAAAACGGGTGCCGCATCTGTATACCGACGTGCTGATCATTGGTGGCGGGATCGCTGGCATCCGGGCGGCATTGGCAGTGGATCGATCGTTGCGGACCGTTGTGATCACGAAAGATTCTTTACAGCAATCCAACAGTGCCTATGCTCAGGGAGGCATCGCTGGTGTTCTCGATCCACTCGATGATTTTTCAAACCATGTGGCTGATACGGTGGCTGCGGGAAAAGGACTGTGCCATCAGGACATTGTGGAACTGGTCATCCGCGAAGCGCCGCAACGCATTCGCGACCTGATCACTTACGGTGCAGAATTCGACAGAGTCGATGGTGAGCTGGCACTGACTCTTGAAGGCGGTCACAGTCACGCGCGTGTGGCCCACGCGCTGGGCGATGCCACTGGTCAGGAAGTCATGCGGGCCATGAATCGTCGTGCCAGTGAGGCAGACCATATCGATATCTGGCCAAAGACATTTACCATCGATCTCTTGTCTCACGAAGGCAGTTGTCGTGGAGCTTTGGTATGGAATCCGAATCATGGCCGGACATTTGTGTGGGCCAAGCAGACAATTCTCTGCACCGGCGGTGCCGGGGCTTTGTATCGCGAAACCACAAATCCCCAGATTGCAACGGCCGACGGACACGCCGTTGCCCTGCGCGCGGGCTGCGAACTGCGGGACATGGAATTCATGCAGTTTCATCCGACGGTGCTGTACATCGCGGGCAGTTCACGGTACCTCATTTCGGAAGCCGTCCGTGGGGAAGGCGCCCATCTGGTGGACTGCAACGGTCATCGTTTTATGCAGGACTACAACCCCGCCGGTGAATTGGCTCCACGCGATGTTGTCAGCCAGGCGATCACGCAGCAGATGGCGAAAACATCACATCCCTGCGTCTATCTGGATCTGTCGTCGATTCCGGCAGATCATGTAAGACATCGATTTCCGCACATCGGTCAGGTCTGTACCGACTTTGGACTTGACCTGACAAAGGACAAAGTTCCGGTTCGCCCTGGAGCTCATTACATGGTTGGCGGCGTCACCACCGATGCCGACGGGCGCACATCATTGCCGGGTTTGTGGGCGGCCGGAGAAGTCACTTCAACCGGGCTGCACGGAGCCAATCGACTGGCGAGCAACAGTCTTCTGGAGGGCGTTGTGTTTG
>JAYUVA010000977.1:0-3712 GCA_043754375.1 Candidatus Kuenenia sp.
AGAGTTCGCCCGCATCGTTCGCCGCTGGCCCTTCCGTAAATCTGTGGCCGCTGCTGACAAGTTGCCAGTCTTCGTCTTCGATCACCAGATCCATCCGACGTTCTTTGGCTTTGCCAACCTTGAGCGGTTCCGGATATCCGCGCCAGATCCAGCGCAGAGCATCCGGCATGATGGCAGCGCTGTGTTTTCCGTTATGACCACCTTCGCCCCAGACGTGATTGACGTCATAGCCCGAGTACTGCAGAGCGGACAACATCGCCTGATTCGCGTGCCACCAGCTTCCGGCGTAAATGTCCAGGTCGCCGCTACCGTCCTGAAGAAAGATGCGTAGCGGTTTATTCTCAGTCTTGCGGACGAGTCCGGGGAAAGCGTCCGCTCCTCGTAACGCTACAAATGTACCGATTGTACTGATGACTCGGCGAAACGCATCCGGGCGTTCCCATGCGGCGTTGAAAGCGCAGATGCCGCCGGAGCTCGCACCGGCAAGACATCGGTCGTCCGGGTTATCACTGAATTTCCAGGTCTTCGCGACTTCCGGCAGAAGTTCGTCAATCAGGAATCGCGCATAGCGGTCGCCGAGTCCATCGTATTCGAAACTGCGGTTGAAACGCGGCTGAGCGTTTTCGCTGGACGTCAGAACACTGCCGTGTCCGACAAAGAGTCCCAGCTGTACCGGGACTTCGCCGGCATGAATCATATTGTCCAGCACGGTTGGCAGTCGCCAGTTGTTTGCCATGCTGAGCCCGTCCTGCACGATCATCAGGCAGGGCGGTTTTGCCGGGTCGTACTGAGCCGGAACGTAGACCCAGTATTCGCGAACAGTGCCGGCAAAAATCACACTGCGAAATTCAAACGGACCTTCGATTTTCCCCTGAGGCACGCCTGCTGTTACTCCACCTTCCGGGGGGACCGGATATTGCTCTTCCATCGCAACGGCTGATGCTGCGGTCAGCAGCGCCATCGGCAGCAGAGCACACAGTAAAAATGGCAATCGACGCATGGCTATTCAGTCTCCAGGTAGAAGAAACTCCGCGAGATTCAGACATGGGGTGAAACCGAATTCACGGAAATTCGGCAGCTGTTTGCCTTTTCATCCCGAAGTTTCACGACATCGGCGACAATGAATTGCGTCACTGTAATGGATTCTCTGTTGGAGTACAGGCTTTGGCCAATGGCACTCGCTTCAGAAAGTAGCAGGCACTTTCCAGGTGCCGTGGCCCTTGAAAGTGGGCGAATTGGCGGACGGCACTCGGAGTGTGCCTGCTACTTTTGAGGTAAACCGAGTGCCATTGGGCGTTGGCCTGTTCCGTTGACACAAGCGGCGTGCAGAGAAGTTCAGAATCTATGTCGTCTGAGTCTGTTCGACCGTTGATCAAGGCTTTATAAACTTCGGGTTGTGAAACTGTGCATCGAAATTCGGCCTGCATGACGAATCTTACAATACAGGATCCATGAAAATCTCGTCTCATTTAATAACCGCCGCGCAGTTGCGCGGCTGCGTGGCCATCGGGAACTTTGATGGAGTTCACCTGGGCCACGCCGTCATGCTCACTGCGCTGCGGGAACTGGCGGCAGAGCAAGGGGTGCAGGCGGTGGCCGTCACCTTTGACCCGCATCCGATCGCCGTGCTGCGTCCGGAGTTCATGCCGCCGATTCTGACAACGGTTCAGGATCGAATCGAATTGTTGCGCGCTGCTGGCGCGGATTCTGTCATCGTATTGCCCGTCACAAAGTCGCTCCTTGAAATGACGGCGGAGCAGTTCTTTCACGCTGTCATTCTGGAGACGTTTCACGCAAAAGGTGTCGTTGAAGGACCAAATTTTCGGTTTGGTCGTGATCGAAAAGGTGACACGGCGATGTTGCAGGGATGCTGTGAGCGTGCATCTGTGCCGTGTCGCATTGTGGGTCCGGTCGAAGTCAACGGCCAGCTCATTTCGTCGAGCCGCATTCGTGAACTTCTCTGCAGCCGATCACTGCGTCGGGCGGTTGAATTACTGGGACACCCGTACCGCATGACGGGAGTTGTACGACGCGGAGCAGGCCGTGGTGCCGGGCTCGGTTTTCCCACAGCCAATCTTGCTGAAGTTGCCACCCTGTTGCCAGCTCACGGAGTCTACGGCGGTCAGACGATGCTGGATGGCAAATGTTATCCGGTGGCGGTGAGCATTGGGCCGAATCCGACATTTGGTGAGCATCGTGAAAAAGTCGAATGTCACATCGATGGATTTACTGGCGATCTTTATGACAAAGTTTTACAGGTGGATCTGCTGTCTGAAATTCGTCCGTTGCAGTCATTTGATTCCATCGAACGCCTCGTGCAACAGATCCGTGAAGATGTTGAAACGACGAGGTTAATGCAGCCCCCAGAGGTTAACTGAATCACTTTTGGAACACTAATCTTCACTAATTTGCACTAATAAAAGGAGCAAAGAAACATGTGCACATTGCAGTGCCCTGATTAGCGTTAATCAGTGAAGATTAGTGTTCCAAACTCCGTGTTCCTGACCTTTTCGGAGAAAATCAATGACGCTTAAGGACGAAAGATACCAGCTCATGGGTGCAGCCTTTGAGGTTTACAACGAGCTTGGGTACGGGATCGCGGAGGAGCTCTACCAGCAGAGTCTTGAAATTGAACTCAGCCTGCGTGAAATCGCATGGGTCAGCAAACAGGAACTGTCAGTCTTCTATAAAGGAAATGAGCTGACTGCAAAGTATCGGCCCGATCTCAGAGTCTTCGGGCAGATTGTTGTTGAACTAAAGGCAGTGGCCGAACTCTGCAGCGATCATGAAGCTCAGTTGTTCAACTACATGCGGATCGCGCGACAGCCTGTCGGATACCTGATTAACTTTGGACACAAAGGTGAATTGGAGTGGAGACGCTTTATCATCAGCGATCTGAAGTAGCAAGCTGCGCGCAAATCGCTTGTTGGAACACTGATTTTCACTAATCTGCACTAATAACAGGAGCGAAGAAACATCGGCTCATTTCAGTGCCCTGATTAGCGTTAATCAGCGAAGATCAGTGTTCAAAACTTCTTTTCCAGCAGTAAGTCAATGTCTGAACTACCACTCCTCACCGATGCAGAACGAGCCCGTTATGAGTGGCAAATGTGGACGCCGGATGTCGGTGAAGAAGGGCAACGGAAGCTGAAGGCAGCCAGTGTGCTGGTGTCACGAATCGGTGGGGTCGGAGGCACAGTGGCGTATTATCTGGCCGCTGCGGGAATGGGAAAACTGGTCCTCGCGCATGCTGGCAACGTCAAACCCGGCGATCTCAATCGCCAACTGCTGATGACGACGGACTGGCTGGGCAAGCCGCGCGTGGAGTCGGCTCAGCGCCGACTGCAGGAGCTGAATCCGCATGTCGAAATTGTGGCGTTGAACGAGAACGTTTCCGATGTGAACGCGACTGCGCTTGTGAAACAGGCGGACATCGTCGTGGATGCCGCTCCGTTGTTTTCGGAGCGATTCGCGATGAACCGGGCAGCCGTAGAGCAGGGCAGGGCACTGATCGAATGTGCGATGTTCGATCTGGATGCACAACTCACGACGATCATTCCCGGTTCTACGCCCTGTCTGCGATGTCGGTACCCGATTGATCCGCCACATTGGAAACGCGAGTTTCCGGTATTCGGAGCAGTCTCCGGAATGATCGGAGCGCTGGCAGCGCTGGAAGTGATCAAGCTCATCACAGGGATTGGCGAACCGTTGA
>JAYUVA010000978.1:0-4478 GCA_043754375.1 Candidatus Kuenenia sp.
AAATTCCATGGCGCGAGTCCTTTTCAACGAAGGGTGTTGCAGTGTGATGAGTTGGTTGCGGCGGAGGGGACCACCGTGATTCAGATGTGACTGGTATCAGCGACCTGCGGGGGCAATCAGATTGCCCATCAGATAGACCAGAAAAAGGGTCAGCACGGCTGTTCCCTGAATGAGATCTGCCGGTGACAGTTCTATCCAGTATGGCAGCATGAAACGACTCCGGTGTGATGAGTGGTCTTGCGTTCGAAAAGGGGCGGTCAGAATCAAGCCCCCCCCCGCACACTCAGGTTCCTGTGATGAAGGATTTCTGGCGTTTTTGTTGATCTTCGCGCTGTTTCTCAGGGCAAAAATTGCAGCCAGACATAGAACGGTGATCATTGCTGCGCAGCTAAAAAAGAGGATGCGAAGTTCGTTCGCATCCCCTTTCTTTCGAAATCCACCTGCAATAGTGCCAGCAAGCTGGCGCTCATGCGCTTCGGGCAATGTCGCCCGTGTGAATTATGTCAGGTAACCTGATACTGTGCTGAACTTGGCGTTGGCGTTGCTGCCGACGGCAGAAACGGCCGCCAGGCACACAACGATGATCAGCGCGAGCATGACCGCATATTCAACTGCGGTTGGGCCGTCTTCTGAAACGATGAACTTCTTAATGCTGTTTGTGAATTTTTTCATTAATACGCTCCGGACAAAGTGATCCAAATTGAGAAGGTATGGTCTGTGCGGGTCGGACAGATTCAGGAGAATCCGGCTCCGATATCCTGACCAAACCTCAGAATTCTCCAGAGTCATGGTTGGTCGATTTTTGCCATTCTTGTTCAGCAGAAAAATCGGACGCGAAGTCCATTCGCATCCGATTTCCTGAAATACACGTGCACAGGCGGCAGCCAGCTGCCATCCCGTGCGATCCGGGCGATGTCGCCTGTGTGAATTATGTCAGGTAACCTGATACTGCGCTGAACTTGGCGTTGGCGTTCTTGCCGACGGCAGAAACGGCTGCCAGGCACACAACGATAATCAGAGCCAGCATGACCGCATATTCAACTGCGGTTGGGCCGTCTTCTGAAACGATGAACTTCTTAATGCTGCCTACGAACTTACTCATTTGAAAATCCCTCACGATGTGCCCGTATCCGAGCTGGTGACGTCACGGTGGCTGTTGACCACCACAGGAAAATGACTCTGCGACGCAGAGTTAACACTTACTCAACCTGGCAGCCGCCATTTGCGGCATCGCAGTTCAGTCCGCGTTATTCGCTCGCTGACAGGCAAAACCTAGGTCAGGAAATCCAGACGTCAAAGAAAATTTCGTTTTTCCTGAAACGATGTGAAATGACGGAACAAAGCCTGCAGGACTCGCTGCCGCCGCGAGTTTCCCAAAGCCCATGATCGGTGGCAAAGCGAGGTTTGTGCGCCGGATGATGGAAAGGAGCGGCAGACTGACAGTGGCATTCAGCGGCAGCTCTGGATCTGTCCCAGCAGTTGTCGTTCGAGTAGTGGATCGCGTCCGATGGACAGCCAACGTGATGGGCCGGTCTGCCCCACCACCTGGTCCAGGTCGCGATTGAATGGCTGAGATTCCGGGAACGTTGCTCCGCCCTCGTAGTTTGCTGCTAAGCCCGGCAAATCCTCGATCTCTTTATCGACGCGGACACTTACCGTCATCAAGCCCGCCCCCGATGACTGCATGCTGATGTTGACACGGCGACGAATGGATTGCAGCGTACTCTCCACCCGATTCTCGACTCCAACAGAATCATGATGCCATGGTTCAAGCATATTTGAACCACCGCGATACTGCGTTTCGATGACGCCTTCCAGTTTACTCTCGCGAGCCACCTGAAAATGATTTCGATGCAGCACAACCACGGCCTGTTCCCATAGCGAATCGCGATAGTCGGCAGAGACCTGAATCACGCTGCTGCCGATCGCAGGTGCCTTGGGTGGCGACGACAGGCAACCGCTGCACAGCGCACAGCATCCCAGCAGGCAGTGTGCTAACACGATCGCGAGGAAAGGAGAGTTGTGAGATTGTTGCTGCGTGCCGTGCAATACCGTTGCATCCCTGCAAGCGTCATGGTGCTGTTCGGGGTATTCTGGCATCGAATGCCGTGGAGACTCAAGGTCACTTTGAGCATGCCTGCTGTGCTGCGAAACACCAGCGTTTTACGCCGAATTTTGCTTGCGAACGTGCTCAGCCGATCGGCCTTTTGATCCTTTCTTTCCAACAACTGCGCATGTTGCGCGCATCTTTTCGGCCGTTGTTCTTTTGGATTTTGAAATTCGGACTTCGGATTTGCGGCTTCGCCGCGCTAGGTATTTCCCGTCAACGCGATCAAGGAAACGAACTCTGGATGGGTGAGCCTGGCCGGTTCTGTCTGTCGGTGAGCGGAGATCGAAGTGAGCGCGTCTTTGGAAGTGGTGAGCCGCGTGCTCGGCTTGGGGGCCCTTCCTCGCGGATGATCCGCAGCATTTCGTAAATCGCGGCTGAGCGCAATCACTGCTTGTCAAACGGTGTCGTGCCCTAAAGTAATTTGTAGAGCAAGATCCCGAGTGAATAGATGTCACTCCGGGTGTCGATGTCATCCCGGGTACAGCGGTCGTCGAACCGAAAATATTATCTGCAAATTAGTTCATTGATACATGAAGAGAACGCAGATCGTTTACAGCCGATTGCGTCAGTACTCATCGCGAGTCTGCATGAACAACGCTTTTTTTTCCCCTGGCAGCGTAAAGTCGAATCCGCAGGCCTGGAAAAAACCATCAGCGGACGTAATCGCCATCACTTCCAGCACATTCCGGCGGACGGCAAGTTCGACACAACGTTGAACGAGACTTCGCCCAATTCCCTTGCCCTGATGATCTTCGTGGACGGCAAGACTGCGAATCTCCGCCAGCTTGGCAGAATAAATTTCCAACGCCGCAAAGCCGACGATCGATCCTTTGCTCTCGGCGACAAAGCCAAACGGGATCAGATCACACAGTTCATCAAACGTGCGTGGCAGCAGGCGATTGGCTGTTACGAAGTGATCGACCAGATCTTCTAGCTGCGGAATATCTTCCCGACTCGCTTCGCGAATATTGAACATCGGGGCGTCGGACGGTGCTTTTTCAGTTTCAGTCATTGACCTGCGCTTCCGAGACAGGATTCGTGTTGGATGAACAGTCGCAATCGATTCAGGGCAGTCCGCGCGGCGCGCTGACGAAATATAGCAAGGTTGCCGGACATACTCACATCAAAGCTTCTGATCTCATTCCCGGTGTTGACGGCCACATATCCGCGTCGAATGACAACGCCGGAATCCAGTAGTTCGTCATAGAACGGTGAAGAGAGCAGTACGAAGTCCACGTTATGGACAAGCCGAATCTTCTCACTCACGTCAGTGGCCATCGCGAGCCAGTCTTTGTGTGGGTCAATCTCCTTCACACTCGGATCGAGTCCGATCAAACGCAACGCCACGGCATCCCACTTTCCCGGAATGACGATGGCGGCTTTCACCACCGATGCGACAGTTGCGCATTCTGACATCCACATCGCGAGTTGTCCGCCGGTTGTGGTGCCTTCGACAAGAGCCACGGAACGGTTCCCTGATTTCAGAAGCTTCGCCAATACGTCGTGTAATTCGTCGTCACCGTCTGCATAAACGGCGTCGCCCAGCCGTTGTCGAACCAATTGACACGTTTCGCTGCTCAGCCGGGCTGCTTCCTCAGCCGACGTCGAGCGGGCTGTGACCCACAGAGAAATCACGGCTTCACTGGCCGTGATGCCGACTTCCGGATTTCGTCCGCGCGCCGTGAGATCACCCAGCAGTCGCTCGGCATCCGATTCGCCGAATCCAAACGTCCGAATCACCGATCGATGCAGCACCATGCCGCTGTCGAGCAGGAACGGACGAATATGCTGAAGGAACATCGGCTTCATCTCTGCCGGTACACCTGGCATCACCGCGATCAGACATCCCCTGATGATTGCATGATCATCGTGCTCAACGCTCAACGCTTCGCCATTAGACGCGACTCGCATCATGACTCCCGGTGCTGTGCCACACGAGTTGAACAACATGGACGAATGCTCAGGACGATCGGCCTGCCGATGATTCCGTTCGGGCATTTCACGTCCTCCCGCCTCAAATAATGCCTGAATCTGCTGCAATGACTCCGGATCGCGAATTAACCGCTGTCCAAACGCCCGTGCCAGTGCATCGCGCGTAATGTCGTCGAGTGTCGGCCCAAGTCCACCCGTGATCAGGATCACCTGAGCTCGTGCCGCGGCGGCTCGGAATTCGCTGACGATGGAGTCCATGTCATCGGCCAGCGTCGTGTGGCGCATCACGGTCCAGCCGAGCGCTTCCAGTTCACGACTGAGCCATTGACTGTTCGTGTCCAGCTTTGAACCGCAAGACAGTTCAGATCCAATTGCAATGATCTCAGCAAACATAAGGCCCGGCAGTCCTGCACAGCGAATCGATTGAGTTCTTCAG
>JAYUVA010000979.1:0-4631 GCA_043754375.1 Candidatus Kuenenia sp.
AACAGGGCACCACGTTCGTGTGCCGACCTTGTCCTGACAGGGGGAAGGCAACACTGCAGCGATCGCAATTGGCGAGATCGGTGCGGACACGGCGGAGTCAACGAACTTGTGCATGCGTGGACATTCCAAACGCGAGAACCGGGAGGTCCTGTTGGTTTCCGTTTTCACTGTGTGGCAATCGCACCAGAGCACGGAACGGTCAGAAAACGCTTCGGGCGGAAAGTCTGACATGAACGCCAACAGAAATTCAGATGAGTTTTCGTCAGCCGCACTGGCGGGGGCGTAGTACCTTCGACGCCCTGCTGCATCATGTGAACGAAGACTGTCTGCGAAACGCCTTCTTCAATCTGCGTTTTGCAAAGTTTGGCCTGAAGCTGCACGAGAGCAAGACTCGTCTGATCGAATTTGGAAAGTACGCAGCAGAACGCCGTGAGCGACGCGGTGCAGGCCGACCGGAGACTTTTGACTTCCTTGGGTTCACTCACAAGTGTGCTCGGACTCGCACGACCGGCTGGACATGGGAGCGAATGCAGCGTCTTGTGCGTCTGCATCTTCCTCGTCTCCGAGTCACCCATCCCTATCCCAACGAATGCTTTCGCGCCCGACTCAAGGTAGGAGCCGTATGAGGTAATTCTTCAAGTACGGATCTGTGCGGGTGGCCGCTGGCAACAGCGGTCCCTACCGCAATATCGAATACCCCTTCTTACCATAAACGGGTTCTGCCACCTTGAGCGGGTTCCAGCGTTTCAAGTTTGGATGCGAGTTGCTGTTGAATTGGGATCGTGTTGTTTCCATTGACCATCGTCGTTGCCTGTTGTATCTTCTACCAACACGCAAGAGGGCATTCGTCATGACAGTCTACGCTTACTTGTGGTCCGACGAACAGGGAGAGAACGCCGACAAGATGCAGCAGCATGGACTGACACGCGATGAATGGCAGTCTGTATTTGAAAACTATCACATCGAAGAACAAAGCCGGTCGTCTGATCGTCTCATTCGCATTGGCACACTGCGGACGGTCGGAACGTGTGTGTAGTTTTCGAATGGATCGAACTCAACTGGTGCGTACTGCCGATCACAGGCTATGAAGTGGGAGAACAGTGATGAAGAACAGTCCTGCACGAAAAATCCCGAAGCTGACATCCGCCATTCGTGACAGAATGCGAAAGGCGATCGCCGAAGAGGAACAGCCGCATGTGATTGCAGCGACGTGACAGCAGGCACGGGAAGCTATTTCACGACAGCAGGCCGATGACGTCCAGATTGCTGACCTCGTTGCCGCCATAGCCGCAGAACGTGAGCGCCAACATTTGTCTTTGGAAAATCTTAAACTCCGAACAAACGGGAACGCAGGTGACAGTCACCTTGACAAGCATTGTCCGACGTGCAAAGCAACGATGCGACGTATCGCCGCCGAGCATCGCCGGTCATGGAAGATCGTAATGCGGTGCCACGATGGGCCGTATTGATGCAGCGATAATTGAATCCCGCACAACAACGAGACGAAACGTCTGTCCGTTCGACAATTTCTGACGGCCGCAATAGAGGCTCAGGAGCGAGTTCTTCGGAACATCCACCAAGCCATTTGGTGAATTGCCCCCCCCCGTTGTTTGCAGTCACAGGCTGCGTAAAAAACGGCCACGAGGTACTGGTGACAGTGGTCCTTTGGCCATGAAATCCTGGTCCGCACGGTCGTTCTGAGATTGCGGCGTCAGCATCGACTGCCAATCGGAGATTGTTGGCGTTCGGAAAGGATTTCATGCTTGCACAGTCTTGAGGCCCGAAGATATCCTCGCACGGCTACGTTTGCTTATTGGCAGACCAGTGTGGTTCCGCTTAAAAACAATCACGATGCCATTTCAGACTTTTTTTGGCAGGCCCCTTGTACTCTTTTGTCAGGCAAACAGTCAGGTCGCTTCATGATTCCATATCAGGTGCAACGAGGATTCACTGCCGGGATGGCGTCGATGCTGGTGATTATTCTGTTGATCCAGTCCGCTTCTCTCGCTGCGGCCCAGGCAGTGAAAAACAGCAAGTATCAGCAGCCTGATGCGTTTCGGCAGCTGGAAGAGATTCTTCCCACACCGAATGGCTATCGAACTGCGTCGGGTGCTCCGGGGCACGAGTACTGGCAACAGAAAGTCGACTACGACATCGACGTTGAACTGGACGACCAGACACAACGCATCACCGGACGTGAGGCCATCACTTATACGAACAATTCGCCGGATACGCTGACGTATCTTTGGTTACAGCTGGACGCCAACTTATTTCATCCGCAGGCAAACGGTCGCACTTCTGACAACGCCCCGTCATTGTCGAATGGATTTTCTTCCCAGGGGCTCGATTCCCTGCTGACGGCAGAGACTTTTCCGGGACATCTGGAGATTACGGAAGTCAAAGATGCAGAGACGAATCAAAAGCTGAACTTTACAATTGTGCGCACCTGCATGCGGATTGACCTGCCGGCGGACCTCCGGCCCGGGCAAACAACGCGATTCTCAGTTTCGTGGAATTACGGCATCAATAATTCACGTTTGATTTCCGGGCGGACAGGCTTTGAGTATTTCGAAGAGGATAAAAACTATATCTACGAAATGGCGCAGTGGTTTCCACGTCTCTGTGCTTACACCGATCTGACCGGGTGGCAACACAAGGAATATCTGGGCCAGGGAGAATTCACTCTGGAGTTCGGTAATTACGTCGTTCGCATCACAGTACCGGACGATCACGTTGTAGCGTCAACCGGGGAATTGCAGAATCCCGCCGAGGTCCTGACGGAAGTTCAGCGACAGCGGCTCGACCAGGCGAAATCGGCCGTCGATCCTGTATTTATCGTGACGCCGGACGAGGCGAAAGCCAATCAGGCGGAAGGCACTCAGGGGAAAAGGACCTGGATCTTCAAGGCGGACAATGTGCGCGACTTTGCATTCGCCTCATCACGCAAATTTATCTGGGATGCAATCGGACATGACAGCGGTGGCAACAAGGTCATGGCGATGTCGTACTACCCGAATGAAGGCGAGCCGCTCTGGAGCAGGTATTCCACTCGAGCCATTGTGCACACTCTGAACGTCTATTCCAGGTATACGTTCAATTATCCCTGGCCGGTGGCAATTTCCGTGAATGGTCCGGTGGGCGGCATGGAATACCCCATGATTTGCTTTAATGGACCTCGACCGGAAAAGGACGGAACATATTCTGCCCGCACCAAGTATGGCCTGATCATGGTCGTCATCCATGAGGTCGGTCATAACTACTTCCCCATGATCGTCAACAGTGATGAACGTCAATGGACATGGATGGATGAAGGCCTCAATACATTCCTGCAATACCTGGCAGAAGTGGAATGGGAAGAAGACTATCCGGCAGAACGAGGCGAGCCCAAAGACATTACCGGATACATGAACAGCACAGGTCAGGTGCCCATCATGACAAACTCCGAGTCCCTTCTGCAGTTCGGAAGCAATGCCTATGCAAAACCCGCGACGGCGCTCAATATTCTGCGTGAGACGGTGCTGGGGCGGGATTTATTTGATTTTGCATTTCGTGAATACTCACGACGATGGAAGTTCAAGCGTCCGTATCCCGCTGATTTCTTCCGCACCATGGAAGATGCCAGCGGCGTCGATCTGGATTGGTTCTGGCATGGTTGGTTCTACACGACCGACCATGTGGATATTGAAATAACAAATATGCGCCACTACACATTGAGCGACGGTGATCCTGCGCGGGAAGCTCAGGAGAAACGAGCGGAACGCAGCAAGGAACCTGAGACTCTCTCCAAACAACGCAACAAGGCACTGCCAAAGCTGGTCGATACATTCCCGGCTCTCAAAGATTTCTATAATTCGTTCGATGACCTGAAAGTCTCGGAGGAAGACAAGAAGTCATTTGAGAAGCTCCTTGCGGACCTCAAGCCGCGTGAGAGTGAGTTGCTGAAGACTAAGTCGAATTTCTACATCGTCGATATGAAAAACATCGGCGGTCTGGTGATGCCGGTGATTTTAAAAGTCACCTACGATGACGGCTCATCAGGCGTCCTCCGATATCCGGCGGAACTCTGGGTGCGCGACAGCGTTAACTGTTCAAAGCTGATTATCAGCGAAAAAGTGATTCAGTCGGTGGAGCTGGATCCTCATCTGGAAACAGCGGATGTGGATCAAAATAACAACTACTTTCCGCCGCGGATTAAGTCGAGTCGGTTCAAGTTGTTCCAGGATCGCAAACGATCGGAAAATGAGATGCAGAAGGCAGGTCTTGGCAAAACGGAAGACGAAAAGCAGAGTGAAGCTCCGAAAGACGGGGAGAAGGCTCAGCCATGATTCAGCCGGTGCGGATTCCGAAGTTGATGCGTTTGTTGGTGCTGCTGATCATCCCGGCAATCGTGACCATAGAGTCGGCAGGCGCACGACATCCATTCCATTCGACGTTTACAGAGATGGAATGGAATCGAGCCAGCGGTCGCTTTGAGGTCGTATTGCAGCTTCCCGGACTACAGATTGACGACGAACTTTCGCGGCTCCACAAGCGACGTATCAATCTGGAAACAGTCGAAGACTCCGAACGGCTTTTGCAGGAGTACATCAAGTCCCGGTTCTCAGTGGCCGGGAAAGGACTGGATCAATGCC
>JAYUVA010000980.1:0-16223 GCA_043754375.1 Candidatus Kuenenia sp.
CGGGGGGGCCGCTGCGGGCCCCCCCCACCAAACCCGATGAAAGCGGAGAGACAGGGATTCGAACCCTGGGTACCCTTGCGGGTACTCCGGTTTTCAAGACCGGTGCCGAAGCGAGGCATGGCATGGCGCAAAACGAAGGCCGATCGAGAAATCGATCGGCCTTCTATCGTTTGCCCTTAACCGGGCATTGATGTCGAATCGGCGGACTGTCGCGTTCCCTGCTATGTGCCGCCGGTCCTGAGTGTGAGCCCATGGCCGATGGAGTCACTCACCGGCGGGCAGCCTCAACTCAACGTCTTGCATGACGGGTCGGAGTATACAATAGCACTGCAACCGATGGCAATGCTACCCCCCCGGTCAAGGTACTACCCCGACGTCGCATCTTCTGTGACTGTAAGCTTGTAGCGGTGTTGGAGACACTCTTTCTTTCAGTTTTGCGCGCGACATTTGGCCTGATGATCGGCGTCGGCGCGGAGGAGGGCGGCGAGTTTGGTGGGATCGATTAAGGAAACGATCTCGTCGCTGATGGATTTTCTGAGATTGCCGCGGCGGCGGATGGCGGCGGCGATTGTGGGCGGAAGATTCACGCCGAGAGTTTTTGTGCGGCCCTCTTCGGGCGGGAAAAGACTGGTGATCGGTGGATCGTTCGGATCGTAGTTCGCCTTCATGATCATAATTTTTGCGCCTCGGGGCTTGTGGTGAGATCAGTCTAGACTGCAAAACCTCATCGTGAGACGCGGCCGTCGTCGCGAGTGTTGTCTTTGTGGGCACCTCGCGACGGCGACCCGGCACTATCGTACGAGGCGGACCCGTGGCTGACTACCTTTCGCTGACTTTGCCGCAATTGCGGGCGCGTCTGAAGCGTGTCAGTGAGTCCATGCCGATCGGCATGACAGCGGTCACGACGCCGGAAATGCGAAAAAAGAACAATCCGTTTTTCGGTCATGTGGCAAAGATCACACGAGTCAACGGCTGGATCAACTGGCGATATGCGAAAGCGGTCAACCGGCAGCGAACTCGCGAACACAAGCCCGCAGACTTTCGCGCGCTTGTGCGATCGTGGGGCACGCGAGTCAAGCAGACTCCGCTCATCCAAAACGGCGACCTGTACTATCTCGACGTCAAGATTCAGCAGCGTCATGTGATTTATTTGGACCTCCGGACGCGCACAGAAATACCATGGCCGCAGATCAAGCCATTCGTTCGACCGCCTCAAAAATCACTCCGGCAGAATCTCAACCGTGACGTGATCCTCCGCGACTACCACGTCGAAAACATCGCCGAACTGCGCATCGCGGGAGAAGTCTGGCGCATTCGAAAGTGCTGGAATCGACTGCAGAAGTTGCGCACTGCGGAGGCTGCTGCATGAATCAACCAGACTACACACCGCAGTCCGGAGACGTGTTTGCATGCTGGGGCACCGACTGGATATCTCGCGCGATCAGCGTGGAAACGTCTAGCGTCTTCGGGCCACGATCCATGCGAGTCGGACCGTCCCATGTGGCGATCGCCTGCCCGCGTTGGTTTCCGAAGAATCATCTCGAAAACTTCTGGTGGGAGTCCACGACACTCACACACCGCCATTGTCTTGAGTCGGAAAAAGCTGTCAGCGGATGCCAGGTGCATCGGATACGCGATCGCATCGCCGACTACGTCGCAGCCGGCGGACGTGTGCAAGTCTATCGGCTCACGCAGTTTGACGCGCTCAGTGAGCATGACACCATCACGCTGCGTGCCCTGCTCGGTCAATGCGTCGGCGACAGCGAAGATCCGCAGCGTAAACCGATCACCTATGACACTGCCGGAGCCCTCTGCAGCGGCACGCGAATCGTCAAACGACTGACGTTCTGGCGCAATCAGATGGACGCCCTATTCTGCTCAGAGCTGCTCGCGGCTGTACTGCAGAGACTCGGCCGTTTGTGTCGCCAGAATCCGTCCGAGTTCACGCCGGCTCAGCTCATGCGGCAACTGATCGGGCAGGGCACTTACACGCTGCACACGGAATTCGTGTGCGCAGAAGACTGGAGACTCCGATGAGTTGCATGCGCGAAGACAGAGGCGTCGATCCGGATCCACAGCTTCCGAGCCCCTGCGCGACTGATGCCGGAACGCTGGTCGTCTCGATCGGCATGGGACTGATCGGCATCCTGATCGTGATCGCCGCCGTGCTCGGATGCCCTGCCATGGGACAGACCGTCATGCCGGTCCGTGATCCTTCATTCCAAAAATCCACGCACGACTGTCCGCCGCCCGGCATCACGATCGACGCCAACGTCGTCCGCGTGATCGACGGCGACACCATCGTCGTGTCGTCGACCGTCGAATATCACGTCCGGCTCCTGGACTGCTGGGCGCCGGAATCCCGCACGCTCGACGCGAAGGAAAAGCAGAAAGGCCTCAAGTCCAAAGCCCGCATGACGCAACTCGCCACAGGCAAAGTGGTCCGCGTCCACATGCCGGGCAGGAGTGATATCACCGACATGGTGACGCTGGGCCGCGTGCTCGGCCGCGTCTGGATCCTGCAGAGCGGCGTCCCGGCACCGCGTGATCTGTCGTCAATCATGGTCGCCGAGAAACTCGCGACCGAAACCAAATCGGAAGACTGACATGCGAAACATTTCGGCCAAAATATCTGCGATCTGTCTCCTGATCGCCCTGCTGCCAGGCGTCTGCCAGGCGCAGACTTACGCGATCACTACACGCTACACGTCCGGCAGCGACCAGATCACCGACCGTGCCACCGCCGTCTGCATTGGCAACAGTCCCGGCGGTCGCTCGCTCCTGCTGACGGTCAAGCACGCAGTCAGCGGTGCCGATGCCGCCGTCTGGATCGCCAATGACGGACACTGGATCCGCGTCACAAGAATCGTGCGACATGACACCGAGGATCTCGCCGCGCTGGAATGCGACGCCGAGCTGCCCGGAGTTCTGTTCGCGTCGACAACACCGATTGGCGACGCCGTAACCGTCACGGGATTCGGCCCGCAGTTCGCGTCGACGACCGACGGATTCCGATTTTTCGGCCGCATTGAGGAGCCGGAAATCCTGCGTGGCGACGACGGAAGTCACGCGATGCCAGGGGACTCTGGTGGCCCTGTGCTCTGTAAGATTGATGGGGAGCCGACACTCGTCGGCATAGTCTGCGATCATGAAGGAGAGCGGCCGGCTAGATCACGCCGCACGTATTCCAGCACACGCGCGCGAACTGGCTTCGTCTCGGCGGAGACGATTGCTCGATTCGTGGTAAGTCAATACGGTTGTCGCAACGGGCTCTGCCCGATCCAGATCAGGCCGCAAGTCGTCCAACCAGTCGGGCCGCTCGGATTCCCCCGAGGCCCTGCACGAGTCATCGGGATTGCCGAACCCGTCCCGCCGATCTATCGCCCGGTCACTCCGGATCCGGATTCCTCATCGATGAGGCGAGGCGATGCAGGCCCACCCGGCCGCGACGGACGCTCAGTCACACCGCAACAGGTTGAGGCCGTCGTCAACGCATGGCTCGACAGCAACCTCGCACGACTGCGCGGCGAACCCGGTCCACAAGGCCCGCCCGGACCTGCAGGCCGCGACGGCATCGCAGGCAAAGCCTGCGACCCGGCAGACCTCGCCCGAGTCAACGAACGACTGACCGACATTGAGCGGCGTCCGTTCCGCATGGTGATCAGCAGTGACGGGCACGTAATCGACGACGAAACATACGCACCCGGCGAACCTGTGGTGCTCGATTTACAACGGCTTCGGAAGCGTTCCGATGCCGAATGAAACGCCAGTTGTCGGGGATGGCGTACTGACAATCCCCGCAGAAGAATGTGGAGCGAAGAAAATGTCATTGGATCTACCAGAAGGCGTCGGTCAGGTAATGATGACCGAAACAGCGGGCAACATTCAGGCCAGCAACCGAAACTCACGCAATGTCGGTGACATTGCGATGGGCGCATTGCAGGGCACGATGGTTGCGAATTTCAAGGACACCGGACTGGTAGAAGGTCGCACAGCAAGCGGAATTCTGGCCACTCCGATTGCCGGACCAGCAACCAAGTAAGCTGAATGCAGATGGAAATTGAAACGGTCGTCAGAAATCTGATGAAATCGAATCAGCAGGACCGGGCGAGATTCGCAGGACTCTCGGCCCGGACTGCGTCTTCGATCACGCGAGGCGCTTTTGATGAGCTCAACGACATCGTCACCGACGCCGCTGCAGCAGATCCAGAAAGCGGCGATCAGCCGCTGGAAGCTGGAGACGCTGACGGGGCTGCTGGGATTCCGGTCCCTGCAGCACCATCAGGCTGAGACGGAAAAAAACATTGCTGCAGAGAACTCCCACGTCCGCAAAGCAGTCTGGGGCGAAACGGCCGAGCAATCGGCAGCAGGTGACGACATGGCTGGCAACACGATACTCGGCGACAACGTCCACCATCCGACGCCGATCGTGATCTCGCAAGGATCAGACAGCGGAATCGGCAAGGTTGTCGCAGGGGCAGCGCTCGCGGCCACGTTGCTGGGGATTCCAGGCGCAGGAATCGCTGGCTACTTCGTTTCGAAATTATTGGAAACACCACACAAACCCGCGTCGGAGACACGGGGCACAATGACGGACGAATCGCTCGACGTCGGCCTCGGCAGATTCAGTGACCTCATCAAGGAATAGATCATGCTCGTACTCAGCCGCAAGACCAGCGAAACCATCGTGATCGGTGATTCGATCAAAATCATGGTGATTGAAATCCGCGGCGACAAAGTTCGTCTTGGCATCGAAGCCCCGAAAGACGTCACCGTGCATCGACAGGAAATCTACGAGGCCATTCAGCGCGAAGGAAAAAAGAAAGAATCATGAAACGACTCGCCATTCTTCTGCTGTGTCTTACCGGCTGCACACAGATTGAGCCTCCCCTCGAACCTGTGACGGCCGTCATCGTGCAGCAGGAAGACGAGACCGGAGTGCCGGACTGGTACACCGTCGTGGAATTTCCAGACGGCACGCGCCTCATGAGATACCACGTGTTCGCCAAACCCGGTGACAAGTTCTACGCACGCAAAACGATCCACGGACACTGGTACTAAGTAGACCGAGTAACACATGAATGCCACCGAAAAAGAAACCACCGTCCAGCGGATCCTCGTCCCGCTCCACCGCACCACGCCCGACTACGTCTACGAAAAATGCGAAGCCGCGAGAATCGCTCGCTACCACGACGGGGCGACGGTCAAAATCAGTCCGCTCAAATACTTTAACAACGGCGACCGACTCGTCGAAGTCACCGTCGAAGACACCCGCAAAGCCGGCGTCCCGAAGGTCGTCCTCGCAGAAGCCGAAGCCCAGTTCCGTCGCGCCCGCGAAGTCGCCCGCGTCGCCGTTGAAAGCTACCGCGAAGCCCGTGACAAAGTCACGCAGCTCCGCAAACGCCGACGATCATTTGAAGTACGCGAAGCACAAAGAGCAAGCCGCACAGCTGCAGCGCAACAAGGCCACGAGCGGCCGGGATATCGGAGCGATACCGCAACCGGAGAACCCGGCCCGACGAGCGAAGTGTGAACGCGACTTCGGGCAATTTTGCAAAACGTACTTTTCTGGCACATTTCGACACGAATGGTCCCCTGTGCATCGCCGGCTGATTGAACTCATTCAGATGGTTGTGCTCATCGGCGCATTGCTTGCGATGGGCATCCCGCGCGGCTGGGGCAAGACATCGCTTTGCGTGCGCGGCGTCATGTGGGCGATCGCGTATCGGCATCATTCGTTCGTTATGCTAATCGGCGCCAGCAATGACGCCGCAAAGGCGATGATCACCGATATTCGCACGGAGCTGGAAACGAATCCGCTCCTGCAGGCGGATTTCCCCGAACTCTGTATCCCGATCAAAGAACTTGAAGGAGTCAACCAGCGTGGCAAAGCTCAACTCTGCTGCGGCGAAAGAACCCGCGTTTTTGCGTCTGATTACGAGCTGCGACTCGGCGACGTTTCCTGTCAAACAGGCGGGATCATTCGATCCGGCGGAATCCTATCAAGCAAGATCCGAGGCGCTCGCTATGTCGTTGACGGCGAAACGAGACGCCCAACGCTTGGACTCGTTGATGACCCGCAGACAGAAGCCAGTGCCGCGAGCAAGCGGAGCTGCTACCGCCGCGAGCGAGTGATTCAGGCCGCGCTGCCCGGACTGCCCGGTGCCGGCGAGGCATGGTCATGTCTGATGACGATGACGGTGATTGAGCCCGGTGACGTGGCCGATCGTGTCCTCGATCGCGACAAGCATCCGGACTGGCACGGCGTGCGACACGCCGCACTCGATGGCCTGCCGGACGAAGATGCGATGGAACTCTGGTTCGAATGGAATCAGATCCGCGAAGCTGCTCTGCGCAAGGACGAAGATCTTACGCAGGCTCACAAGTTTTACCGCAAGCACAAGAAGGCGATGAACGCCGGTACCGCGATCGTCTGGAAAGACGGTTACGATACAGATCGGTTTGTGGATCCGCTCGAACAGTGCATGGACTGGTTCTTCCGCGACCGCCAGGGCTTCTGGTCGGAGCTGATGAACAACCCCGCCGGCTTCGTCACAGAATTCCGGCCCGTGCTCGACCGCGACACCGTCGCCGTGCGAATGCACCACTTGAAGGCCGAATCGTCACCGCTTGAAGCGGAGTTCATCACAGCGTTCACCGACGTCCAGTGCAAGTGCTTATTCTACGAGGTCCGCGCGCACGCGCAGGATTCTACGAGCTGGGTTATCGCCTACGGCACATGGCCCGGCCAGCCACGAGCGTACTACACGCTCGCCGATCTCAAGCTGACCCTCGACAGCATTTACCCACAGCACGCGACGTTGCAGGCGCGGCTCACTGCCAGCATCAAAGAGCTGTTTACGCTGCTCTTCAACAAAGAATTCATCCGTGAAGACGGCCACGTCCTCCGCCTCAACGTCGCTGCGATCGACGCGAACTGGGAAACGGACACCGTCAAGGCCGCCGTACGAAAATCGGGCTTTACCGCGCGACTCATCCCGACACACGGCCGCTCGTTCCGTCCGCCAAAGATGCCGCTGGTCGATCTGAAGGAACAACCGGGAGACCGGTGCGGTATCCACTGGCGATTGCGATCACCGAAGAAAACCGACGCCATGCGGCATCTGCTGTACGACGTCGATCACTGGAAGTCATTCCATCGCGACCGCCTGCTGATCCCGCAGGAATCCCGCGGCTCGGTGAGTCTCTTCGCCGGTCGCGATCACACGATGTACGCCGATCACATGCTGAGCGAACACAGCAGCATGATCCATGACGTCGGCACACAGCGGACGGTTGAAGTTTGGGAGCATCGCCCGGAGCGACCGGACAACCACTTCTTCGACTGCGCGGTCGGCAACGGCATGCTCGGCTCGATGCTCGGCTGCCAGCTGCCGGACGCCGCGCTTTTGAATCAATCCACACGCCTCAAGAAAAAACGTAAAAAAGCCCGCAGCCGTGGTCCAATTTGGTAACCCCGTTTAACCGCGTGGGCATCGCCCCGCGCTCAAGGTGACAAAATGCAACTCACAGAATTTCAAGAATGTGCCCTTATCCTCCGCGGCATGGCCCTGACCGGTCCGGATCGTGAGAAGCTCGAAAAGATCGAAGCTGATCTGCGGCTCATGCTCGAACAACATGGTGACCTCGCGAAATTCGCGATCAGTTTCATCGGCGCGGAACTCGCCGCAGAGCTGTAGGCCGGACCAAGCGCAGCGCCGTTCCGGCACTTAAAACAAGACATCTCCGGGGTCTCGCGTCTCACGCCCGACTCCATCTGCAGGACGATCTCAGTGACCACACCAAAACCAAAACGCAGCCCCGGCCGGCCGGACGGATCGCCGAACGTGAAATCGGATCAGTCCGAAGTGCAACTCTCGCGCTGCAAGCGGTGCGATTCCACCGACCGCGAACCGTACTTTGGCACGCCATTCGAGCTTCCCTTTCTGGGCGAAAAGGACGGCAAACCGTACACGCACGTTGTCCAGAAACGTACTCGCTGCAAAGCCTGTGGCCAGCAGCGCAGGGACATCGTGTACGAGAACAGGAGGTAGCACCAATAATTCCGCGCAGAGAAAGTCGATTAACCCTCCGGCGGCAGGACGAAATTATCCGGCACCACGACAGGCCATCGCCGTCCGCGTTTCGACCGCTGCGCGAGAATTGCCCTCGCATCGCGCGGCGAGTGGACCTGAGACAGCACGAGCAGCTCGACCAGTTCGGAGCGGCTGGCGCAGTCAAGATCCGTTTTTAGTTTTTCGGACAGCGCGGCAGCGTAGTCCGTGAGATAAATTTTTAGCTCATTCAAATCGCTCATTTTTTGACTCCAAAAAAGACCACGCCAGGCATCGCTCAAAGTCCCCAAGCCACGGCTCGAATGACGGAACGATTGTCACCACAGCAATCCACGGCAGGTCCGGAGGTTGTTTCGGCGAAACAAAGTCGGCTGATCGCAGTCCAGGCAACTCAGTCACCCGAAGATACAGGGATTCTAGTTGCGGCCAGATTTCTGCAGCAGCTTCGGCGTTTTCTGCGACTCCGCAGGTAATCAGTGGCTGGTCTTTTTTCCAGACCGTGAACACAAGCCCATTAGACTGCCGGACCGACTCGACAGTGTATGGTTTTCCGATCCCTGGCATGGATTGCCTCCGGCCCGGGTCCAGAAGCGGACGGCAAATCGCGATGATATCGGCAGGCACTTCTGATTTCCGGCTGACTCGGTTGTGCCCAGTGTTGACGGTGTAATGATGCAAAGCGTTCAATTTTTCTCCTTTGTAAGTGTGTCGCGATAAATTTCAAAAGCCGCCCGCGCGGCCTCAACGTCCGCGTCCGAGTACTCGCCACGATTGCGGAGTTGCCTCGCTTTTTTCAGCCACTTTTCAGCGGCCAGAAAAGCTGCCCGGAGTTGTTCCGGGCAGCTGTCGAGATTGCGGGAATAATCGGGAGGGCCGTCGGTCAAGCCTCGACTCCTGTCGGATCGTAGTAAGGCGATTCAATCGAACGTTCCGGCGTCAGGGTCGCCTTTTCCAGGCACCGCATCAATCCGCCAAGTTCGTTGAATATTTTCACTGACGACACTCGCAGCCACCACCCATCGCTGACTTGGTTGAGAATCATGAATCCCAGCGGATTCAGATCGTAATTTTTCAAATACGATCGGATATTGGCGGCGACGTGAGACACCAGCCGCCCAGTCTGCGTGGCGATGTCGGCAGTCCGTACGGCGTGTGCGATTTTGCACTGCCGGGTCTCAGACTCCGTCAGGTAATCCCACACGCGGCCACTTAGTTTTCCGGCCACAGTTTTCGCTGGAACGATCTTCGCGATTGTGTGCTGACCTCGACCAGCGGCAGAAGTCACTGGGGTGACAGGCAGACTGGTGTGCTCACAGCGAGGATAATTCAGCAGGCCAGTCTTCGGGCAAACATCGATTAAAATTAGACGATTCGTTTTCATGTTTCATAACCTTAAAAAAAGAAATGCCCTCGCGGGGCGACCAAAAAAAATAACCACAATCCAGCCCCTCCGCAGATGGGCAGGCAGGTGATTACTCATCGGCTAGCGTCTGCTTCACGCCATCCAGCCAGCCATTCGTCTCGGTCGATCGTCCTCGCACAGTAGGGACATGACGACAGCAGCTCACCCTGCAGCCGTGCTTCGTATCCTGTGTGGTATGCTTCGCTGCCCGTGTTTGTGATATTGATTTTCATCTTAAATCTCCCCTGCGGTATCACCCGCGATTTCATTTTTCCGATCCGCACACTGCGTGACTCGCATGTGAGTACTATCGTCTATTCGGATTCGCTTTGCAACCTTATTCGGGGACAAATTATAAAAATTGCGGAAAGATTTTTTGGGCGTCCACTCTCGCTCTGCCGCTCGCCGGAGAATTTATTTCCATCACTAATTGATTTTTCCGCTTCGCTCTTGCGGACCCGGAAGTCTAGATCGCATCGTCCCCGGCTATGGCAACAGCGATCGAACTCCGTACACGACTCGACGCAATCGACGCGATCCTGCAGGCAGGCGTGACGAGCAATTCCGTAGACGGTGAAACGACGTCGTTTAATCACGACACGCTGCGACGTGAGCGGATCGAATTACGGCGGACGCTGGGCATGCAGAAAAAGCGGTCGCGCGTATTCAACCTCAACATGAACGGGCGGTGATGAATTTTCGATTTTCAATTTTTGATTTTCGATTTCTCTCGGCACTCCTGGCAGGACTCGTATCTATGAGCAGCGTCCAGTCGATGCCCGGTTCATTCAGCGCTGACGTCTCCGCCAGCCCGTATCAATTCGCCGTCGGCGATGCGCCACAGCGGTCCGACGGCTACGATGCCACCCTCACCAGCCGCAACCGACGCTCGGCCAGCGGAGTCATCCGGCCGGAGGACAAGGTGCTCGACCGCACGGCCCGCGTGCGACTGTCGTCGAACTCGATGGATCTCCATCGCAACGCGATCCTGTTTGCCTGGGCGATTCGCCGGCATCTGGACTACACCACTATTTTCGACTTTCAGCCGTTGACCGGCGATGACGGCATGAATCGCGATCTGCGCGATCTGATGGAACGCGACAACCGACCGGAAAACTGCGACGTCGGCGGACGGCATTCGTGGAATCGACTGCGACGTCTTGCCGAAGTCCGCAAGCTGCTCGATGGTGACTGTGGATTCCTGACGCTCCGCAGCGGCATGTTGCAGGGCGTGGAATCACACATGGTAAAAAATCCTGCGATGCAGGTGCGGGCCGATCAGGCCCGCTGGGATTCCGGCGTGAAGCTCGGCCCCGGCCGTCGCGCCGTCGCCTACTGTCTTACCGATCGCGATCAATACGGCATGCTTCATGAGCGCGTCGTGCCGCAGAGCCAATTCTTCATGCTCGGCGCCTTTGAGGGGCGCTTCGACCAGATTCGTGGCATCAGCCCCGTCGCCGGTGCGCTGAATGAGTTCCGCGACGTGTACGAAACAAAAGAGCTGATCAATGCCAAGGTCAAGCTCGATCAAATCTTTGGCGTAGCGTTCATGCGCGACCAAGGCGCAGGATCGCTCGCCGAAGAATTCGGCACGGACGGCGCGACGGAATCAGAGACCGAAAATGCGACCGACGCGGAGCCATCAGCGCCACCGAGTTACGACCTCGGCCAAGGCATCAAGGGATTCGATCTCGACAAAGACGAAAAGATCGAACTCATTCATTCGAGCAACCCCAGCACTCAATCTCAGAAATTCCTTGAGCTCTCGATCGCGATCGCGATCAAAGCTCTGGACCTGCCGTTCAATTTTTTCAACGAAGCCAGCACGAATTTCTTCGGCTCGAAAGCCGCGTGGATCCAGTACGACCGCAGTTGTGTGGCAAAACGAGAAGATCAGCTCGAGCTGCATCGGCGATACACGATCTGGCGCATGACACGCTGGATGCTGCCGACCGACTTCGGCGGTACCGGCGAAATCGTGCTGCCTCGATCGATGGACCTGAAGGACGTCAACTGGAAATGGGTACCGCGCGGAATGCCGTGGTGGAATCCACAGGAAGAACTCACCGTGGATCTGATGGCGGCAGCCGCTGGCCTGAAGACACTGCAACAGATCTGCGACGAGCGAGGTCTCGGGATCTGGACTGATAACTTAAAGGGGCTTTCGGCGGAATTTGAAATTGCGAAGTCACTCGGCTTCACGCTCGCATTCCAGCCGCAAAAGCTCCCACTTTCACTGTCGTTCGGCGTCCCTGCCATGCTCCCCGATGGCAGCAAACCAAAGACCGGCAAGGGCAAGAGCAAGCCGGTCGAAGTGGATCCGGCGGAAGAAGACACTCAGGAAATTGTGGCATGAAGTTGACCACGGAATACACGGAATACACGGAAGAATCGCTGTGTGTTTTTTCCGTGTCTTCTGTGTTTTCCGTGGTTTGAAAATTGGGATCCAACGTGACGAAACCAGCAACCACCATCGACCCGAAAAACGTGCCGCGCACCGCCATGCAGTTCGCGACCGCGAAGCCGATGCAGTTCGCGCAGGGCGATGCAGAAACCGGCATTCTGCCGTTCTCGATGCTCGCGCGATCCGCTGAGGCGATCAACCACTACTACTGGGGCCGCATCGTCCACGACTTCGCCGGCATGATCCTGCGTCGTGATTCTGTCACGGTGGACTATGCCCATGGGTTCGACGAGGTCATCGGGTTTGCAAATTCGTTCAGCGTCACGGCCAGCGGGCTGGAAGTCTCCGGATCACTCGTCACCACCGAACCGAACGACAAAGCCGATGAAGTGTTTCGTAAGGGCAAGGCGGGCGTGCCTTACGAAGCATCGATCGACTGGAACGGCCCCGAGGTGGAGATTGAATTCATTCCCGACGGCGTGACCACGGCCGTCAACGATCAACAGTTTGCCGGACCCGGTTACGTGGTCCGGAAGTGGCCGCTGCGAGCAATCGCGATCTGCCGCTACGGCTGCGATCCGGACACCCGCACACAGTTTTCGAAATCGCAATCAGAAACGGACACCGGCACTGTGTCGGTCTCCATCACTTCACCCGAGGACACAGAGATTATGGCAACGACACCCGCCGCACCAGCTGCAGACGCTGGCCCACCTTCCGCCCCGGCTGCCGGCGCGGACGCAAAGCAGTTCGCTGCTCAGCCGCCGCAGGTCAACAGTATTTCGATCGAAATGCTGAAGCAGTTCAGCGCCGAATTCGGCGACAAGGCGAATGAGTACGTGATCGGCGGTCTGTCGATCGACGCCGCCCGATATCAGTTTGCCGTTCATCAGCGCGATCTGGCCAAGGCCGAGCTGACTCAGTTGACCGCGACTGTCGCCGCGAAGGATGCCGTGATCGTGGACCTGCAGACGAAGCTGAAACAATTCGGCGTCGAATCTCTCGGTCAGGCCACACCTCTTGACACCGACGGCAAAGGCCCGGCAGCCGGCGACGATCGTATCAAAAAGTTCGCCCTCGCCGGAGGCGACAACCGGGCGAAGTTCGCTGCTGGAATGAAGCTGCGCGGACAGGCATAAGTTTAACCGCGCGGGCATCGCCCCGCGCTCCACCAAACAATCGCGGCCCGCTGGGCACGCGGTTAAACAAGCACATCGTCCGGGTCTTCGCGTCTCACACCCCGAAACCATTTTGCAGGACGATAGAACATGCCACTGACCCTCCTGGACATCGCCAAGCGCAACGGGCACGACGCGATTGTCGGAATCATTGATGAAGCCACCAAAGCCGTGCCGGAAGTCTCCGGCCTCAACCCGGAATCCGGCATCGTGATCCCCGGCGTCGGCGATTCCCGCACCATCACCGGCACGAGTTACAAGACTTTGATCCGCACATCCCTGCCGACCGTGCCGTTCCGCGACGGCAATCAGGGGAGTGCCGGATTGAAATCCACCTGGGCGAATCGCATCGTCGAAACTTTTATCATGAACCCGCGCTGGAACGTGGACAAGGCGATCGCCGACAAGTCGGAAGACGGTTGGCAAATGCTCATGTCCGACGAAGCCTTCGGGATCGTCACGGCCGCGTTCCAGACTTTGGGCCGCCAGTTTTATTACGGTCGAAATACAGCCGCCGCGCTGGGCGGCGACGCGAAAGGCTTCAGCGGTCTGATCGACGTCTATGACGCGGTCAGCCGGGTCGTGGATGCCGGCGGGACGACTGCCGACACGGGCAGCTCGGTCTGGGCGGTCAAGTTCGGCCCACAGGCCGTGCGCTGGGTCTACGGGGCGAACGGTGCGATTGATCCGACGGCGGTCGATCAGCGTGACGTGCTCGATGCCGGCAGCCTGCCCTACACGGCGTACTTTCAGGAAATGTTCCTGTACCCGGGCCTGCAGGTCTCCAGCCCGCGCTACCTCGCACGGCTCAAAAAGCTGACGGCAGACGCCACCAAAGGTCTGACCGACCTGAAGCTGTCCGCACTGATGGAGACCTTCGACGTCGGCATCCGCCCGGATGCCCTGTTCATGTCGAAACGATCACGCCGCCAGCTGCGTGACTCACGGACCGCGACGAACGACACCGGAAAAGAAGCACCGTTGCCGGCCGACTACGACGGTATTCCGATCGTGGTGACCGAATCGATTTCCATCACGGAATCGCTGACGCTCTGAGAGTTTTCGGTGTTCAATTTTCAGTGTTCAGAAATCGCAAGCCGACGTCGTCTCAAATTTCAAATTTCAAATTTCAAATGAAGGGTTTTCCAATGACATATTTTCTGATTCTGGCGGCAGCGCTGTGCTGCATCGGCACGGTCCTGGGCCTTGCCGACAAGACTCTGACAGTGACCACCGCGCTGCCGAACGGTGCCGCATCTGTCAACGGTACCGGGATCGATCTTGAATCGACCACCGGCGAGTTTCTGGCTGACGTCGAATTCGAATGTTCGTCGCCGGCACTGACTGTCGCGCAGATGGTCAACGCGGACACCCTCACGTTTATCGTGGAAACGTGCGCCGAACCTACGTTCGCGGCTCCAACGACATTCATTTCCTCGCTGTTTGTGCAGACCGGTGCCGGCGGCGTCGGCTGTGCAGCGGCTGTGAGACGCTTCCGGTTGCCAACAACGACCCTGCGATACGTCCGCATCAAAGCGACGAAGACAGGCACCGGCAACGCGACTACGGCGAACATGACGTTCCGGCTGCTGCAACTGAGTTGAGAGGATCGAGGATCGAGGAGCGAGTGAATCGCACTCAATCGTCGTTCCTGATTTCTCTCAATCCTCGTTCCTCAATCCTCGATCCTTGCTCCTCGATCCTCTGAATCCCCCATGCCACGCTCAGCAGACGCTACCACCTCTTATCAACGGGAGTCATCCGCGATGACCGCCGAAGAGGTCCGGAACGTCCGCTGGGCGGGCTGGGCGATTCTGCTGACGATCACGCTCGGCTGGGCCGGCTGGGTGTCGCTGCTGGCGATCAGCAGCCGGACGGAAATCACGACGCACAGCGAACGCATCAATCTGCACTATCTGCAGCTGCACGGCGATCTCACGGAAGTGAAGAACGACGTCAAGCAACTGCTGTCGCAGAGTCGTCAGTCGTTAGTTGGCAGTCGTCAGGAGCCACAGCCATGATCAACGCTCTGATGACGCGCGTCCATGCTGCCACGCACAGCGTTACGCGCGTGCTGCGCGGGGAAGCTGTGACGCTGCATAATCCGGCTCTCGTCGTGTTGGTCGAAATCACGGATGCCGTTGTGACACTGGATCCGGTGACGGTGAGCCGCGCGTCCGGTCCGGCCGAACGCACGGGCGTGCTGCGACTGGCAGCCACACATCATGCCAACGCGGTGGCCACGCATACCTGCATTGTGCGCAATGAAACGTGGGACGTGCTGTCTGTGGGCGACGTGTTCAGTGATTCGTTTCGCGTTCAGATCTCCAGACGCGATCAGGATCACCCGAACATCTTTGACATCAACGACAACCAGGCGGTTTGGAGTGCATGACAGCAGACGAACTCATTGAGGATCTTGAGTGGAAAGTTGCGGTCATCGTCGCAGATCAGGCGGCGTGGCTGGCGATGAAATTCAGACAACGAACGCCGGCGAATTTGACCAGGACACGGGCCGGAATTTATTACAAGGCGACTGCATTGACGGCATATGTCGGGATACGATTTGCAGTCCGATACGCGGGCCAAACACCGACGGGCCAGCGATTTGAAAGACAGTGGAACGAACTCAGGCCGCAGGTTCGGCAGCGGATTATTTCAAGTATCAATGACATCACGAAAGGCTGAATCTCATGGCAATTCCAACGTCAATTAAAGTCCAGGGCTCGATGCTCAAGATTACCGTCTCTGCGGCGCTGACTGAGTTGCCCGGCGTGGAAAATCTGGAGATCGATCTCGGCGAAAACCTCACGTATGAAAACGGTGATATTTCGTCGAACTATCTAGGGAAAGTCTTCAGCGGGCTACGCGGCGGCGGCAAGATCACAGCAGACTTGATTCGCGATCCAACCAACGCAACGCAGATCGCGCTGCAGATTGCCTATAACAGCGGTGCAACGCTGGCCAGCTCGTTCATCATCGGCACGGCTGGGACCACCGTCGTGGTTTCTCTTTTGCCGGTGAAGCTTTTGCTGTCTGGCAAACGCGGCGAAGGCTGGATGGGAAAAGTTGAGTTTGAAATCCTGACAAAGACCGACTGGAACGCAGTGTAACCGTCTCCGTCACGGGAGGGCCGGTGCTCCGCTTCGGTGGACCCGGCTACC
>JAYUVA010000981.1:0-3536 GCA_043754375.1 Candidatus Kuenenia sp.
GAGATCTTGGCGCGAGCTTCGCCCGCAACCCATCGTCGAAGACGGGACATATACTCAACGCGGTCATGAGTGAGACAATTGGCGAGCGGCATGCGTCAGCTTGCCGGTACAAAAACGAGGTACCGGAGGGCTGACGCCGCTCCGCTCGCCGGACTCATTTCCGGCCGCGGGGAGTATAAGAACAGGGTTGTCATTCCGGCAGGAACACCTGCAGCAGAAAAATTGATGGCAGAAAAATGAATCGCAGAAAGACCTCAAGTCCTGGTCTGTATTTTTCTGCCAATCATTTTTCTGCCAATCCTGACTTCTGCAAACAGACGTCTGGAAATCTTCTCACAAAAACAATACTCGCAACGTTTGCTGAGCAAAGGAAACTGAGAACTGCAAAAGACTCGCCGACGCCATCACCACTGCGATGGTGCCCGTGTTGCACGCGATCCTGATCAGCAAAGTTGCCGAATAATGACGACACCCAGCAGACAGTAGCAATTCGCCACCGAATCTGCGACAACCTGTGTTCCTGCCAACACATGTTTTCATTGGGCGACGTCAAAGGTTCAAAACATGAATCGACGCCACGGAGTCGTATTGACCGCCGTGCTGGCGGTCTGTTGTACCGCCGCTGCATTTCCACAATTCGGGGGACAGCGCGGACGATATCGGGACTTTCAGGGTGCCGATGGGCGCGTGCAGCGCAACGGCGTGCCGGACTGGAAGCTGGACGAAAAATTCCGGAACGACGTTTTCACGTTCGTCCGCATCCGATATCGGTCACAGGGCCGCTGGGGCTGGCAGACCGATTACCCGGATGCCGACCTGAATTTTTCGTATCGACTTCAGCAACTGACTTCGATGCATACCGATCCGGACGGCTTGATCATTGAGTTGACGGATCCCCGGCTTTTCGACTATCCATTTATCTATCTCATTGAACCCGGCGGTATTTACCTCGACGACGATGAGCGCAAAGCCCTGAGAACGTATCTGCTCAACGGCGGCTTCCTGATGGTTGATGATTTCTGGGGTGACGACGAATGGGAAGGCTTTGAACGCGAACTGAAGCAGGTTTTTCCTGATCGCAAATGGGAAGACCTTCCGCTCGAACACCGGGTCTTTCACTGCGTCTACGATCTGAAGGAACGACCGCAGATCCCCGCGATCGGATTCGCGCATGAGATGGCAAATGGCGAAATCTACACCGCGCAGGGATACGGCACCGAAGAGGTGCATTACCGAGCGGTGTACGACGACAACGGACGCATGATGGCGTTCATCGGCCACAACACGGATCTTGGCGACGGCTGGGAACGAGAAGGTGAAGACCCCTGGTACTTCAAAGAGTTCTCTGAGAAGAAAGCGTATCCATTGGGGATTAATGTCATCTTTTATGCAATGACACATTGAAAGCAGGTCAATGACCAGGAACACAGAACTTACGCCCGACCGGGAACGTGAACTCATCGGGATTTTGCGGCAGTTCCGAAAACAAATCGACACCGAACTCTCGCGCGTGATTGTGGGCCAGAAAGACGTCGTTCGGCAGTTACTGATTTCTCTGCTGGCCGGCGGCAACTGTCTGATCACCGGAGCGCCGGGTCTCGCAAAGACGCTGCTGGTCAAATCGATCGCTCAGTTATTCGACCTGAAATTTAATCGCATTCAGTTTACGCCCGACCTGATGCCAGCTGATATTACCGGGACGGAAGTTCTGGAAGAAGACGGTGCTGGTGGCCGGGCGATGCGGTTTATCCCCGGTCCGATTTTTTCCAACGTGCTGCTTGCGGACGAAATCAACCGCACGCCCCCGAAAACGCAATCCGCCCTGCTGGAAGCCATGCAGGAGCATCAGGTTACCGCAGCCGGACAACGCTACACGTTGGATGAACCGTTCTTCGTACTCGCCACGCAGAACCCGATCGAAATGGAGGGCACGTATCCACTGCCCGAAGCCCAGCTCGACCGTTTCATGTTCAACGTTCTGATTGACTACCTGCCGGAAGACGAAGAAGTGGCTGTGGTCCAGCAAACGACGTCCAGAAATTTCCTGCCGATTAAGTCGTTGTTTTCGGGCGACATCGTCCGCGAATTCCATCAGGTCGTGCAACGAGTTCCCATCGCCGATGACGTGATTCGCTACGCCGTTCGCCTGGCCGCTACCTCACGCCCCAATCAAAAAGGATCGCCCGATTTTATCAATGAACTCGTCTCCTGGGGCGCTGGTCTGCGAGCAGGCCAGTATATGGTTCTTGGCGGAAAAGCGCAGGCACTGCTCGATGGACGGAGCTACGTCTCAACAAAAGACATCCAGTCCCTTGCCAAGCCCGTCCTGCGACATCGCATACTTCCCAACTACCGCGCTGAAGCTCAAGGCGTCACGGTCGATTCACTCGTAGACCGACTGCTCGCATGTGTTGAACATCCAAAAAACGAAGCGGTGGCTTAAATATCTGAACGGCATGGCGCTAGCGGTCTGTTGATTTAGTCTGCAAAGTACGCAGTCTTGTTTAACCCTGAGCCGCAGGCGACGGTTTCGGCTCACGCCGTCGCCTGCGGCCTTAGGGTTCTCAACCAACAGACCGCTGGCGGCGGATAACTCAGCGTCAAAACCGCCGGCGAGCGCCTTGCCGCTCACGATCTTAGAGCGATCAGATCTTTCACAAATCCAACGGCGTCCGCGAGCGGAACTTTCTTGGCATCGCTCTCGGTTCGCAATTTGATTTCGGCGATACCTTCGGCGAGACCCTTTCCGCCGATGGTGACACGCAAAGGGATTCCAATAAGGTCGGCGTCTTTGAACTTGAAGCCAGGCCGCTGGTCGCGGTCGTCCATGAGGACATCGATACCGGCAGCAGTGAGTTCACCGTACATTCGGTTGGTGACCTTCATCACTTCCGAGTCGCTGACGTTCAGCGGGATGATCTGCACGGTATATGGAGCGACGTTGATCGGCCAGATGATTCCGTTCTCATCGTGGCAGGTTTCCACGATCGATGCGACCACACGCGTCACGCCGATGCCGTAGCAGCCCATGATGATGGGATGTGAATGTTCCTGAGCATCCACGAACTTCGCGTCCATCGACACGCTGTACTTGGTGCCCAGCTTGAAGACGTGGCCAACTTCAATCCCATGCACCATTTGCAGCGTCCCGACACATTTCGGGCAGGGATCGTCGGTTTCCGCGTTCCGAAGGTCAAACGTTTCTGTCAATTCAAAATGCGTACCGGGAATGACACCCGTCAGATGCGCATCCTTTGCGTTTGCGCCGACGATTGCCGACTTAATCAGAGCCACGTCGTGATCCGCAATGCACGGACACTGAATGCCGATCGGACCGGCATCCATGAATCCTTTGGATCAATCTGGTAGTGCTCTTTGTACTTGCCACTCAGCAGAACCTGATAGAGAAACTCGTGCGGGAAAAATCGCTTGCTCGCACCATCGGCTGCGGTCCAGACTTCAAGCATCGCGGTTTCCATCCGCCGCATCGCTTCGCCTTCGGGAATGCAGGTATCGGTCACGCGATTCATGTGGCG
>JAYUVA010000982.1:0-3607 GCA_043754375.1 Candidatus Kuenenia sp.
CCATTCACGCGGACTCCGTTTCGACTGCCGCAGTCATCGACAACCCAGAATCCGCCTTCGTACGTCAGCGTACAGTGCCGTGATGAGACATCGGGGAACTGGAGCGTAATATTGCAAGCGCTACGGCGACCGACCAGGAGTGGCGATTCCAGCAATGCGATCGGATCACCCCCACCGCATGGTACAAGTTTTCCCAAAAAACGCAGCATAGATTTTGCCGGGGCGATCACAGGTGTGCGCGCGTGACTCGAATCTGACTGCTGGCGGATGGTCTGCCGGTTCGGAACCAGGGACTCCGCGACGGCCGAATTACCGTTCCTGACTACCGCAGCCGGAGCGGCGGGCATGGCCTCCATCAGAAGATTCATCGCCGCCTCTTCATCAGCCGAAACTTTAGGTTCTTTGTAGTCCAGCCTGAAACGCTGGTTCGCCATTCGCAGAACGCCACCCGGCAGAATTCTGGAAGTCTGACAGCGGACATTGTTGACGGATGTCCCATTTCGACTGCCGAGGTCGCGCACCCACCAGTAGCCGTCGATCAATTCCAGTTCGCAGTGTTTCCCGGAGACACTGCCGCAGGCGATCGCGTGATCATTCGCCGGATCGCGTCCTAACGTGACCGTTCTCTTCAGAAGAATTATCGGAATTCCCCCGCCAACCGGAGTCAATCGACCTAACATGGCGATCTCCTCATGTATCGCATTCTTGATTTGCTGCTTTGCGATTCTGGATTGTCTTCGAAAGCAGACATCCGTCGTCCCTTTGCCCTATGAGAGTGTCTGATTACCGCTGTTTCTTGTGAGCGGCAAGGCGCTAGCCGCCGGTTTTTGCAGGCGAATTACCCGCGGCTAGCGCCTTGCGGCTCACAGTTTTGGAGTATCAGGACAGTCTCCTAACTTCTCACAAACTCACGCAACTCCGCCGTGATCCGACCATATTGTTGTTCCAGGTCCTGCAATGACGCTGTCATAGACTGCAGCGATCCGTCACCCGCCCCCATTTCCAGTGTCTGTGCCAGGTCGGCTGTGGCAAAGGCTCCTACACCCAGCATCGCGCCCTTCAGCGAATGTCCGAGAGAACGCACCCTGGCAGCGTCCTGAGAATGCACCGCCAATACAAGCTCCTGCAGCAACAGTTGCGATTCATCCAGAAAAACCTCAACGACACTTTTTAAGAGGTCTCGGTCGCCGTCCACACCCTCCATCGCGGTTTTCCAGTCGATCAGCGAATCGACCGGCAATGTTTTCGGCTTGCCAATGAATGACGATATCCTCAGGTGGCTGTCCTGCGGCATCAAAGTCTCCAGAATCGCAGCGAGTTGTTTTGAACGGATCGGCTTCGAAAGATATTCATCCATCCCTGCCGCAAGACAGCGTTCCCGGTCTCCTTTGAGTGCATGCGCCGTCATCGCCAGGATCGGTGTCTTTGTGCCCCGGACTCGTTCCAGTTCCCGAATTGCAGCGGTCGCTGCAAAGCCATCCATCACCGGCATCTGCACATCCATCAGTATAACATCAAATCGCTCCGCCTGATATGCTCCGACCGCTTCAAGGCCATTGTTGGCGATCGTCAGTTGGTGTCCATGCCTCGCAAGAATCCCGGCTGCCAACTTCTGATTCATCAGATTATCTTCAGCGAGCAGAATCTTCAGGGCACGCATTGCCCTGCCGGGTTCCGGTGCCGCAACCGAAGCGGGTTCGATTCGCGGACCGGCGTTGGTGGTGATGCTCACAATCACGTCGAACAATTCCGATTGTTTGACCGGCTTCATCAGGCTTGCTGCGATCATCAGTTCGTGGCGTTTGACGATATCACCAGTGCGACCACCGGATGTCAGCATGATCAATGGCGTGAGTCGAATATCGGCATCATCGCGAATTTGTCTCGCCAGCATGAATCCATCCACGTCCGGCATATTCACATCACTGATGACGAGTCGAAACGGATTGTCATTTGCCTGCGCCTGTCTGAGCAGCACCATCGCTTCGCCTGCAGTCTCTGCCGCAACAGGTTTCATGCCCCAGTTCTTCAGGACCTCCAGCAGGATGCGTCGATTCGTGGCGTTGTCATCGACAATCAGTACCGGCGCATCTGTAACCGCATCGACACCGGACTTCGCTTCTGATTTGCTGTCGGCACCAGCGGCAAACCTTGCGGAGAAGTGAAATGTACTGCCTTGATTCACGACGCTCGAACAGTGAACCTCGCCGTCCATGAGTTCCACAAGTCGCCGGGAAATGGCGAGCCCCAGCCCGGTTCCGCCATATCGTCGCGTGGTGGATGTGTCCGCTTGATGAAATGCCTTAAAAATCTCATCCATTTTTTCGGCCGGGATCCCGATGCCCGTGTCGGATACCGTGAAGTTCAGGGTCTGTTGATCACCGTTGCCGGCACCTGCTTCTACGGTCAGCACGACTTCGCCTGTCGATGTGAACTTGATCGCGTTCCCCACCAGATTGACGATGACCTGTCGCAGCTTTGAAGCATCTCCCACCAGACACTCCGGCACGTTTGGCGCGATGGCAAATGCGATTTCGAGCCCCTTGCTGTGGGCGCGCAGGCTGAGCGACTTCATGGTGTCGCCAAGCACTTCGCGGATGTCGAACGGGATTGCATCGAGTTCCATTTTGCCCGCTTCGATCTTTGAAAAATCCAGAATGTCATTGATCAGTTCCAGCAACGATTCGCCGGACGCCTGCACGATCTTCATGTATTCAAGCTGCACAGCCGTCAACTCTGTATCGAGCAGCAATTCAGTCATGCCGATGATGCCATTCATCGGCGTACGGATTTCGTGACTGACATTCGCCAGAAAATCACTCTTCGCCTGATTGGCGGCATTTGCAGCATTCCACGCGGCATGTAGCGCCTCTTCCGCGCGACGACGTTCGATCGCGCGCCCGATCTGCTCGCCCACGCTGCGTAAAATTGTCAGCAACCCGTCGTCGCGTTCCAGTCGATCAAATGAAAAGAATTCCATGACCGCGACCAGTTCGTCGCGAATCACAACCGGAAACCCGCACGCACTGCGAATTCCCAGTCGCCTGAGTGCTTCAAGTCGATGCCCCTGGATTCCCGTTTCAATGTCGCTGATCCATTGAGGAAGCTTCGTCTGCAGAATCAACGACGGAATATCAACGCCGTTCCGTACCCAGTGCGCCTGCGTGACGCTCTGCAGTTCGGTCAGAGAATTCCTGTCATCAGAATTCCAGATGCCCGTTGGGATCAATTCCGGATCTGCCTCGGCACTACGTGGCAGATAGGCATGACCGATCGACCACGACGTCAGGTTGCATACGATGCCAATGCAGCCCCTGAGCAGCACCTCCAGCGAATCGGTCTCGCGCGCCAGCGACGTCGATTGATGCAGCAGTCCGGCTTCCATCGCCTGCCGACGCGCCTGCTGTTCGGCAACTTTTTGACGCGTGATATTGCGTCCGATTCCGACGAGCCCTATCAGATGACCATCAGAGTCCCGCAGCGGAATTTTGCTGGTCAGCATCCACAGCGGATGTCCCTCAGTATCGACATTGGATTCTTCCCGATCGACCAGAGGAACGCCCGAGTCCATGACCTCGCGATCATCCTGAGCGAAATGATCCGCGAC
>JAYUVA010000983.1:0-9056 GCA_043754375.1 Candidatus Kuenenia sp.
GTCAGCTTCCGTTCACGAATCCAGTCGGTGTGGAATTTCTCGCCGCGTGGCTTGTCGGTGCGTTCGTAGGTGTGAGCCCCGAAATAGTCGCGTTGAGCCTGCAGCAGATTTGCTGGCAGACGACCGCGACGGTATCCGTCATAATACGTCAGTGCGGCACTGAAGCCGGGGACTGGCAGGCCGAGTTGGATTGCGGTCGAGACGACTCGACGCCATGCTGGCTGAGCCGTGCTGATGGCCGACTTGAAGAAGTCGTCCAGCAACAGATTTTCCAAGGTCGGATTTTTGTCGAAGGCTTTCTTGATATCTTCGAGGAAGCGCGACCGAATGATACAGCCACCGCGCCACAGGTAGGCGATTGGACCGTTCTGCAGCTTCCAGCCGAATTCTTTGGCTGCAGCGTCGAGCTGAACATAGCCCTGAGCGTAGCTGCACAGTTTTGACGCATACAAAGCCTGTTTGACGTCATCAATAAACTGCGTCTTGTCGCCGGTGAACTGAATATCCGGGCCGGACAACACAGCTTCTGCGCGGACTCGAGCGTCCTTTTGAGCTGACAGGCAACGGGCAAACACTGCTTCAGTGATCAGTGTCGTTGGCACGCCAAGATCCAGAGCATGCTGGCTCATCCATTTGCCGGTGCCTTTCTGGCCTGCCGTGTCCAGAATCAGATCGACAAGATCCTTGCCGGTTTCCTTGTCTTTGACGGTGAAGATATCACGAGTAATCTCAATCAGATAACTTTCTAGTTCGCTGTTGTTCCATTCTTTGAACACCTGGTACAACTCGGCATTGGTCAGCCCGACACCGTACTTGAGGATGTAGTAGGCTTCGCAGATCAGCTGCATGTCGCCGTATTCGATCCCGTTGTGAACCATCTTCACATAGTGCCCGGCACCGTCGTCACCGACCCATTCGCAACACGGAATGTCATTGTTTGGTCCTACCTTCGCGCTGATCTTCTGAAAGATGTCTTTCACGAATGGCCATGCTTCGGGATGCCCGCCCGGCATGATACTTGGGCCTTTCAGAGCACCCTCTTCACCGCCGGACACGCCGGTTCCAATGAAGCGAAATCCTTCCGCAGCCAACTGCTTGCTTCGGCGGTTGGTGTCCACGTAGTCCGCATTGCCGCCGTCGATGATGATGTCGCCTTTGGACAACAGTGGCTTCAGCTGATCGATCACGGCATCGACAGGAGCTCCGGCTTTGACCATGATCATGACTCGACGCGGTGCCTGCAGGCAGTTGACAAAATCTGTCAGCGTGTCGTAGCCCTTGATGCGATCCGTTGTTCCCTTTTCCACAACGCCTGGTGGTCGACTGCCAAGGCCACTCACGAATTCATGAGTCGTCTCCGTCGTGCGGTTGTAGACACCAACCGAAAATCCCTTGTTGGCCATATTCATGACCAGGTTTTGCCCCATAACCGCCAGGCCGATCAGGCCGATATCGTGCTTTGACATTTTGAAATCAATTCTGCTTTCTGAAAGTGGTTTGAAAAATCAACTCTGATGGCTGCGTGGACAGCTACGTGAAGATGTCACTTGCGACCACATCGAATCCCGGCAATACATCCTGTCCCGTTAATGTACTTTCACCCGCAAACATCTGTGGAGTCGTGCCTGGTCGATGAACAATGACGGTTTTGAACGTTGGATCAATGACCCAAACCATTGGAACACCGGCGTTCAAATATCCCGAAACTTTTTCATTGATCGCCGAATGTTTATCACTTGGAGAGAGAATCTCTGCTGCCAGCAGGGGCAGGCCCTGAATGTATGGGGAATCAGTCTGCAGCGCCAATGTTTCGGAAGAAAAGATGGCAACATCGATTCCAACATCCAACGACTGATCTGGAGCTTCGCAGCCGACTTCTCCACTAAAGATTCCGCATGAAAAACCCACGCGATCTCGCCAGGCGTGAAGCAAAAAGTTAAGGCGTGATTCGACTCTTGCATGTTGCCGGTTGCGTTTCGTCATCGATTCGTCCTGCCCGGGATTGGCTTCGTCAAAAACGATTCCATTGATTAAGGAAAGACTTGATGCCTCGGGAAGATTCAGCATGTTGAAATCTTCAAAGGACATGCGGTCTCCGTGTTTTGGAATTCGGGCAGAGATCACTGACATGCGGCCGGTCCTTTCTATTCCTTATTGGTTGCCCAAATTCTATCCTGAGACGCTTCCGTAGAAACGCGGCATTTTAAAAATGCCGCGTTTCATAACTGATGGCTACCGCTGCACCCGCGCCGAACCGCCAGCGGCCACACCTTCGACTTCTTTAATCGTCGCCATCGTGGTGTCGCCGGGATAAGTCGTCAGCAGCGCGCCGTGAGCCCAGCCGAGGTTGAGCGATGTTTGAGGATCTTTGCCGTTGAGCAGTCCGTAGAACAGGCCCGATGCAAATCCGTCGCCGCCGCCGATGCGGTCGATGACGTCCAGTTCCATCGTTTTGGCCTGATACGTCTTGCCATCCAGCCACAGCACCGCACTCCATGAGTGACGGTTGGTAGAATGGACTTCTCGCAGAGTCGTGGCAACAGCCTTCACATTCGGAAGCTTCTTCGTGACTTCTTCCATCATGCCGAAAAACGCTGAGGGGTCCAGCTTCGAAGAATGTTCAACGTCCTGCCCCTTCAACCCCAGACCCTTCTGCAGGTCTTCTTCGTTCCCGACCAAAACATCAACATGCTCAACGATCCTGTTCAACGTCTCCTGAGCCTTATCCAGGCCGCCGCTGATCTGCCAAAGTTTCGCGCGGTAGTTCAGGTCGAAAGACGTGACGGCACCGGCGGCCTTAGCAGCCTTCATGCCCTCAATGATGACTTCCGGCGTGGTTGGCGACAGAGCCGCAAAAATTCCTCCGCTGTGGAACCAGCGCACGCCGCCTGCGAAGATTTCTTTCCAGTTGAAGTCACCGGCTTTCAACATCCCGGCGGCTTCGTTGCTGCGGTTGTAAAACACAACCGGTCCACGCACGCCGTGACCCTGATCGCTGTACACCGTCGCCATGTTCGGACCTCGCACGCCGTCATGAGCAAACTTCTTATAGAATGGCTTTACGCCCATCGCTCGCACGCGTTCGGCGATGAGATCACCCAGGGGATAATCCACCATTGCCGTCGCGATCCCGGTCTTCAGCTGAAAACAATCCGCCAGATTCGCCGCGCAGTTGAATTCTCCGCCGCTCACATGAATCGACAGTCGACTGGCCTTGCGGAACGGGATAATTCCCGGATCCAGTCGATTCACGAGGGCTCCCAGAGACACAAAATCCAGAGCGCCGGAAGCAGGAATCTTCAACATGGACAATTTCCTTGATGACTGGTCGGCATATTGCCGAGCGGTACTGAAATAACGGGATCACTGGCTGCAGATTGCATATGATAAAGATTCTGCAGAATGATTTCAAAACAACCGTCGAGCGTTAAGATCTCATTCCCATTCGAGCCAGGGGACTGTCGTTTTCATCGATTCACGGAAAACTGCAGGCGTCGTCCGCAAGGTTCGCCTGCGCCTGCGGCTCGCCGTTAAACAAAAATACCGGTTCTGCGGCGTGCGATGCAATCCCGTGGGCGGAGCGACGGGTGTACGGTACACGCATCGCTCCGCCGACAGGATTTTTACCTCAACCGCGAATTCAGGACAAACCCCAATGCGATTCATTCATCCGCTATTGATGGCCGCTTTGCTCACTTCGTGCATTACGGCAGCGATGGCTCAGGAACCTAAACAGCTGCCTGCCCCGGCACCTGCTGTCAATCCGTTGATTTCCAGGATCGCCTTTGGCTCCTGTTCGAATCAGGATGATCCGATGCCAATTCTGCGCACGGTCCTCGAATGGGAGCCGGATTTGTTTGTCTATCTCGGGGACAACATCTATGGCGACACGCGGGACATGCGACTGCTGGAAGCGAAATATGCCAAGCTCGGAGCAAAGAAGGACTTTCAGGCTTTGAGAGCCGCCACACCCACAATCGCCACATGGGATGACCACGACTTTGGCGACAATGATGCCGGCAAAGAATTTCCGTTCAAGGCCGAGTCCAAAGAGATCTTCCTGAAGTTCTGGAACGAACCCACTCCCAGTCCGCGCCGCGACCACGACGGCATCTACACCAGTTATCGTTTTGAGGACGTGAAGCTCGGCAAGTCCCTGCAGATCATTCTGCTGGATACACGCTCCTTCCGCGATCAACCGTTACGAAATCCATTCCCGTCCTGGAAGAACGACTATCTGCCAGACACCAATCCTGACAAAACAGTGCTTGGGGAGGTACAATGGAACTGGTTGAAGGAACGACTGCAGGAGCCGGCCGATCTGCGCGTGATCGGCAGCAGCATTCAATTCGGCCATGAGTACAACGGCTGGGAATCATGGACGAATTTCCCGATGGAACTGATGAAGATGGTGAATCTGATCGCGGAGACCAAAGCGAATGGCGTCGTCTTCATTTCCGGCGATGTACACTGGGGAGAGTTGTCGATCCTTAAGACTCCGAATTGCTATCCCCTGCATGATCTCACCGCGAGCGGTCTGAATCGAGACTGGAGCAACGTCGAACCCAACCAAAACCGCCACGGAGAAGCCTGCATGGATTTCCATTTTGGGATGCTCGACATCGATTGGTCCGGCAATCCGTCCGTTCAGCTCCGGATTCACGACATGACCGGCCGTGGCCGAGTCCAGAAATCCGTGCGGTTGAATGATCTTAGAATCTAATCTGTTCAACAACTTTTTCGAGTCCGGTGAGAAAAGAAAAATGCGAGATCAATTATGAAACGCATGCTCATTATCGGCGGAGTGATTTGCACGGTCATTGCGATGATCGTCGGTTCGATTTACTGGTGGTGGTTCGAAGCGCCGCACCAATTGACGACGGATGTTGTGTATGGTCAACGCGCCGGCAAACCGTTGCTGCTTGATGTTTTCACGCCGCCGGAACAGAACGGAGCGGGTGTCATCCTGATGGTCAGCGGTGGTTGGAAATCCGGGCCGGGCTCGGTGCGGCCGTTTCTGTTTGCGCCCTTTCTCCGTCGCGGTTATACAGTCTTTGCCGTACGGCACATCTCACAGCCGGAGTGTCTGATTGGCGACATCGTGGCGGACATGCATCGGTCCACGCGGTTCATTCGTCATCATGCAAAGGACTACGGCGTCGATGGAAATCGACTGGGTGTCATCGGAGGCAGCTCCGGTGGTCATCTGTCTCTGATGCTGGGAACTGGCGGCGGCCCGGGGCCTCAGGATGCGGCTGACGAAGTGGATCGTGAGTCCAGTGCCGTACAGTGCGTTGCCTGTTTCTATCCGCCCACCGATTTATTGAACCTGGGCAAATCGACAGAAAACCCCGGCGACGGCGGACCACCGAAAAGTTTCCGCAAAGGCTTCGGCCCGAAAGCCGAATCGTTGGCTACCTGGAAAATCCTCGGCCGAGACCTTTCGCCAATCTACCACATTACGCCTGATATGCCGCCGATATTCATCGTTCACGGTGAAGCCGACACGTTGGTGACTGTCGATCAGTCGCAGCGATTCGCCGATAAGGCCACCAATGAGGGGCTCAATGTACGACTTGAAACCCGCGCCGGTAAGGAACACGGCTGGCCGACGATGATCCTGGATATCCCTCGCTTTGCAGACTGGTTTGATGAGCACATGCCAGCGAAGCGATAGGCCACTCCTGTCAGATCTGTTCCATCAATCCTTGGCCGTTTTCCACGCGCGGGGCGTTGCCCACGCGGTTAAACTGCGCGCGGCAAGAAATGAGTCCGGCGAGCGGAGTGGCGTGAGCCCTCCGGTACCTCGTTTTTTGTACTGGCAAGCTGACGCATGCCGCTCGCCGATTTTCTCACGCATGAACGCGTGGAAGATACTTGTCACACGCCTTCCAGCGCCTGTTTCAGATCAGCAATCAGATCGTCCACATGCTCCAGTCCTACGGAAACACGGACCGTTTTTTCCGTAATCCCGGCACGGGCTCGCGCTTCTGCAGTCATTGATGCGTGGCTCATGGTGACCGGGAACGAGATCAAGGATTCAATTCCTCCCAAAGACACACACACGTCGAACAGCTTTGTCTTCATGCAGACGCGTTCTGCGATGGCGCGGCCGTCTTTTGTGTCGAAGGAAAGCATCGCACCAAAGCCACGTTGCTGCGTTTTCGCCAATACGTGCTGCGGATGTGATTCCAGTCCAGGATAGTAGACCTTTTCGATCAGTGGATGCCCGTCCAGAAAGCGCGCGATCTTCATGGCATTGGCCTGCTGCGCTTCCATGCGGCAGCCCAGCGTTTTGATCCCACGCAGGACAAGCCATGCGTCAAAAGGCGAACACGCCAGCCCCAGCGCATTGCAGATCCAGGCAATGCGGTCAGCATGTTCTTTTGATTTTGAGACCACGCATCCCCCGACGACATCGGAATGGCCGTTGATGTATTTCGTGGTCGAGTGCATCACGATATCGATGCCGAATTCGAACGGACGCTGCAGGTACGGCGACATGAACGTGTTGTCGCAGAGCGTAATTGTGTTGTGTTTTTTTGCGAGTTCTGCAACAAACGCCAGGTCGATCACTTTCAACAGCGGGTTGCTTGGCGTTTCGATCCAGACACCTTTGGTCGCTGGCGTGAACGCTGCCGCCAGTTGCCTGTGGTCAGTCATGTCTACAAAGGTGAACGAAAGTCCTTTCTCAGCCAGAAACTTATCGAACAGCCGAAACGAGCCGCCGTACAGGTCCGCTGGAGCCACAATGTGGTCTCCCGGCGAAAACAGTGCCATCGCGCAGTGCGTGGCTGACATGCCGGTCGAAGTCGCCACACATCCGACGCCGCCTTCCAGCGCCATGATGTTTTCTTCCAGAGCCGCACGGGTTGGATTTCCGGATCGAGTGTAGTCGTAACCAGAAGTGGTTTCCAGGCTGTTCCAATAGAATGTCGACGTCGGGTAAATCGGCGTCGTTACGCTGTTGTATTGCTGATCCTTATGGACACCGCCGTGAATACACTTTGTTTCAAATTCCATGAGCTTGTTTTCTGTAGTGTGGTGTGGAGGCGGATCAGGGACGGACAAGCCGCAACAGTCAGCCGTGACTTGCTATTCCCTGAACTGTCCCGAATCGCTTTCATTGCGGAGGAGTCCGGCAGATGATTCGAAAAAACGACGGCGGCGATCAGGAACCTGCCCTGTTTGGGTTGACTGCTCTTCAAGGTCGTGCAGGTTTGCCTGGCACACACGACATCCGACTGACTTCACATGGAATTCCACGTAGGCTGCGGCGTCCGGAGACAATGTTCCCAGGAGGTAGCCGCCCAGTTCAGTCCGCACCGGACAACTCAATCTCGCGCGTTGCCAAATCTCCCCAATTGTGTTTCCCCCCTGATCCCGATGTCGAATGAGAACGGCCAGTCTCGCGCGCAGCGTACTGTCGTTGCGAAGCTGGTTTTCGAAAGCAGCCATCCGCTCCGCTGGCAGCAATTCGTCAAGCCAGGCCGTCAATTCACGATCAGTCCAGTGCATGAAAATGTCCGTGGTCAAAAGGAATAGTGTGCATATGCTATCCGGAGCAGTATTGAATTTTCGCACTGATTCAGTCAATTTCACATTCTTGCCGATCCGAAGAACGTGAGAATTCCATCGAACCGGTCGCCTTGTCTGGATAGCATATGTCAGCTAGATTCGCAAATTCCAGTCGCAATGCTGTGGCATTTGTGATCTCATTTTTCCAGGTGCCGGATCCGTTCCTGCGAAAGACAACCTGATTGTGTTGTATCGCCCCTTCCACAATTCTGATCCCCCAAAGCTCCATCAACTATGGCATATGTGCGCTTTGGGGCCAAACGCCGCGGAGGGATTTTCGTGCGATGTGTTCGAGTTATTTGCCTGTTCCCAGCCATATTGGGATCCGCACGGCCTGATTCTGGCGCTGGATGAAGAATCCGGGAGGATCGCTGGATTTGTGCATGCCGGGTTTGCTCCAAACGCAGACCAAAGTGCGTTGGATTATAGTCAAGGGACCATTTGCGGTCTGATGGTTCATCCGGATTTTCGCCGACGAAAAATCGGAACAGCATTGGTCCGCCGAGCAGAAGACTACCTTCGAGCCAAAGGTGCAAAATCCGTCGTCGCAGGCGGTGGACTCGAACAGAACGCATTTTACACCGGGATTTACGGCGGGCTTGATCCTTCAGGATTCTGCACATCGGCCGCTGCCTGGCCACAATTCTTTCAGACATGCGGATATGACGCACTCGACGAAATCCTGATCCTGCGGCGCGATCTGATTCGCAGTAAAGATCCGATGAATGCCAAACTGTTGCGCATTCGTCGCCATTTGAATCTGGTAATTACCGATCGGCCGACGAATGAATCATGGTGGTGGTTCGTGCGATACGGACATCTGGATTCGCTCAGGTTCGAATTGCACGAAAAGGGAACAGAAAACGTCGTAGCGTCCGGCCAGATCATTGGCATGGATCTGTTCATCCCAAAATGGGGCGTGCGGAGCGTCGGTATCCGGAAAATCTTTGTGCCTGAGTCCCAACGTCGCCATGGATACGCGCAAGCCCTGCTGCTGGAAATCTGCCGTCGCCTGAAAGGGGAGTCCGTCGAACTCGTTGAGGCGCATGTTCTGCCGAGCGACCAGCCAGTACTGGAACTGTTCAATTCAGCCAGATTCGAAGTGACGGGACGGCTGCTCACATTTCGTCGATGTCTGTGACTACTCATCCCCCGCCGGATGGCAGGGCGTCTGGCGCTGTAAATAAAAATCGGGAGAAAACCGATAAACTGGGATCCCCAGGCGATCTGTCTTACGGTATCGTTCGTCGCCCGACTGGCACCGCGACGGTGACTCAGATGATCAGCCTCTGTTACGCTCCAACGTGGCACTGCTAAGGCATGTTGCATCCATTGAAACTCACTTCATTCGAAGAGTACATGCTTTGCGATGATCGTCCCGATTATCCAATGACGGGGTTTTTCCGACTGCGCTTCTCCGGAAAACTCAGTTTCCAAGCGATGGATTCTGCGATTCAGTCGGTGACGGCACGTCATCC